>JAMLGR010000011.1 GCA_023957775.1 Fimbriimonadaceae bacterium
CGGTCCCGGAACCGTTCACACTGGGCCTCGCCGGGATGGCGCTGCTGGCCGCCGCCCGCCGCCGACGCGCGTAGCCCTGCGGCAGTGCCCACCGGGTGCCACGCCCGCTTGTCGGGCGTGCGCGGATTCGCACCGGGTGTCACGCCCGTCCAGCGGGCGTGGCATGCGATGAGCACTTCGTGAGCACTCCCACCCCTTGAGTGAAAGCGCCGGGGGTCGGCTAAACTGCGTCCGGAGGATTCCATGGCATTCAAACCCACTCGACGCGACGTGCTCAAGGCTTCGGTAGCGGCGGCCGCCGGCCTCGCGGCGGGACCCAAGGCGTTCGCCCAGGCGCGGCGCGGGGCGAACGAGCGGCTTCAGTTCGCGATGATCGGCGTCGGCGGGCGGGGCGGTGCCCATCTCAAGCCGGCTGCCGAACTCGGCGAGATCGTCGCCCTTTGCGACATCGATGCGACGACCCGGACCAAGGTGCTCGCGGACTATCCCAACGCGGCGGCCTTCGCGGACTTTCGCGAGATGCTCGAGACCCTGCGCGGCCAGATCGACGCCGTCGTGGTCGCCACGCCGGACCACGTGCACGCCCCCGCCTCGGCCATGGCGATGAAGATGGGCAAGCACGTCTACTGCGAGAAGCCTCTGACGCGCACGCTTGGCGAGGCGCGCCGCCTCCAGGAGATCGCCAAACGCGCCGGCGTCGCCACCCAGATGGGCAACCAGGGCACGGCGAGCGACGATCTTCGCAACGCCGCGGCCGTGATCCAGACGGGAATGTTCGGCGCCGTCACCGAGGTCCACTGCTGGACCGATCGGGCGGGCGGCTGGTGGCCCCAAGGCGTCGAGCGGCCCGAGCCCAAGCCCGTCCCCGAAACCGTGGCCTGGGACCTGTGGCTCGGCCCGTCGCCGGAGCGACCCTATGCGCCCGGCTACCACCCCTTCGCTTGGCGCGGCTGGTGGGACTTCGGCTCCGGGGCCCTCGGAGACATCGGTTGCCACTGCATGAACCTGCCGTTCTGGGCGCTCGATTTGCGCGAACCGACGGCCGTGCAGTCCGAGACGTCCGGCCACAACAAGGACAGCTACCCGAGCTGGTCGATCGTCAAGATGGAGTTCCCCGAACGCAACGGTCGTCCCCCGGTCACGCTCACGTGGTACGACGGGGGCAAGAAGCCGCCGGCGGAGCTCGCCAACGGCGAGGCGTTGGGCGGCAACGGCTGCATCCTGGTGTGCGAGCACGCCAACCTGCACGCGCCGGCCGAGTACGGGTCGAACTGCCACATCGCGGGCGGCGGCGGACTGCCGACGGTGGAGTTCGAGAAGTCGCCAGGGCACTTCAAGGAGTTCGTGGTTGCCGCCTCGGGCGGGCCGCGGTCGAAGGGCGATATCGTCGCCTACTCCGGGCCGCTGACGGAGACCGTGTTGATGGGGAACCTGGCCGTGTGGGCTTCGGGCGAGCGCCTGGAATGGGACGCGCGGCGGCTGCGCGTGAAAGGGCGGCCCGAGTTCGACAAGGTGATCCACCCGACGTATCGCGCGGGCTGGATGCTGTAGTTCAGCCATGGAACCGCTCGTGCGCGGCGCGCTCGAGCGACTCTCGATGGTCTGGATGCGCGATCGCCGTCAAGGCGTGCGCGCGTTGGCGGAGGTTCTTCGCGTAGAGGTCGGCGATGCCGTACTCGGTCACCACAAACTGCACATGCCCGCGCGTGGTCACAACGCCCGCGCCCGGGTGCAACATGCCCACGATCCTCGACTCGCCTTTCGACGTGGTCGAAGGGAGGGCGATGATCGGTTTGCCCCCTTCGCTGAGCGCCGCGCCGCGCACGAAGTCCATCTGGCCGCCGATGCCCGAATACTGGAAGGTGCCGATGCTGTCGGCGACGACCTGACCGGTCAGATCCACCTCGATGGCGCTGTTGATCGAGGTCATGCGGGGCTGCTTGCGGATGACCGCCGTGTCGTTGATGTAGCCGATGTCCAGGACGGCCACCCGCGGATTGTCGTCCACGAAGTCATAGAGCCGCCGCGTGCCCAAGATCAAACCGGTGACGAGCTTGCCCCGGTGGTGGCGCTTCTCCTCGCCCGTGACCACCCCGGCCTCGACGAGATCCACCACACCGTCCGAGCAGATCTCCGTGTGGATGCCTAGCCGCTTGTGTCCCCGCAGCGACGAGAGCACCGCATTGGGGATCGTACCGATGCCGAGCTGCAGGGTGGCGCCGTCCTCCACCAGCGAGGCCACGTGCTCCCCGATTCGGCGTTCGATATCGTTAGGTTCCCTAACGGCCACTTCGGGCAGCTCTTCGTCCTCCCAAATCGTGGCGGCGAACCTCGACAGGCGAACGTGGCCGTCTCCGTGGGTCCGCGGCATGCGCGCGTTGATCTGGGCGATGACGATCTTCGCGCTGTGAACGGCCGCGACCGTCGCGTCCACCGAAACGCCCAGGGAGCAGTACCCGTGCCGGTCCGGCGGCGACACCTGGACCAGGGCGACGTCGAGCGGCAGAATCTGCCTTCGGAACAACCCCGGCACCTCGCTGAGGAACACGGGGATGTAGTCCGCGTGCCCCGCCGCCACGGCGTCCCGCACGTTGGCGCCGATGAAAAGCGCGTTCACGTGAAAGCTCTCGGCAAGCGCAGCGTCGGCGTAGGGCGCCGCACCCTCGGTGTGGAGGTGGACGATCTCCACGTTGCGCAGTTCCGGCGCGCGCGCCGTCATCGCGCGGATCAGCGCCTGCGGTGCGCCGGCGACGCTCTGGATGAAGACTCGGGAGTTGGAGGGGATGAGGCGGACGGCTTCGGCCGCCGAAAGGTGCGATTCCATGCATCTCCTTGTTACCCCGCCAGGCAGGAGTTCGTGTCAGGATCACGAAAGGAAACCCGTCTTCCTACTGAGTCATGCTTCCCCTCCTCCTCTTTGTCGCCGCCATGCCCAAATCCACCAACGAGGCCCCCGCCAACCTGCGCGAGACCATCGAGGTCTTCCGCGCCGACGAAAGCGGGTTGCAGCGTGTGTACGCGCAACCCCTGTCCGAGAACCGCCGAGAGCGATTGCGCGCGTTCTACGCCGACCGCCTGAAGGCCCTTCAAACGCTTGATTTCGGTGCGCTCGGCTTCGACGCGCAGGTCGACTCCGTGCTCCTTCGCAACTACATCGAGCGCGAATCACACCAGCTCGAACTCGACGCCAAGGAGCAGGCGCGCTACGCCCCGCTGATCCCGTTTGCGAAATCGATCGTGGAGCTGGAGGAGTCGCGGCGCCGCTTCGAGGAGCCCGATCCGGAGAAGGCCGCCGGCGTCCTGAACGCGCTCATCAAGACCCTCAAAGAGCTGAAGCCCCAACTCGGCGAGAAACTCAAGGCGAAGAAGTACGAGGGAAACCAGGCGTTCCTCGCGATCCGCGGCCTGCGGAACACGTTGAAGTCGTGGTTCGAGTACTTCAACGGCTACAACCCGATGTTCACTTGGTGGTGCGCGGAGCCGTTCAAACTCGCCGATGCCGAACTGAAGAGCTACAGCGACGCGGTGCGCGAGAAGATCGTCGGGGTGAAGGCCGACGACGAGGACGCCATCGTGGGGAACCCGATTGGACGCGAAGCGCTGATCGCCGAGCTGAAGTACGAGCTGATTCCCTACACGCCCGAGGAGTTGCTCAAGATCGCCGACCGCGAATACGCGTGGTGCGAGAAGGAGGCCAAACGCGCCGCGCACGACATGGGCTATGGCGACGACTGGAAGAAGGCCTTGGAGCGGGTGAAGAACGACCACGTGGCCCCCGGAGAGCAGCCGGAGTACATCCGCTTTCTCGCCAACGAGGCCGTGGATTTTCTCGAGGCGCACGACCTCATCACCGTTCCCGAACTCGCCAAAGAGGATTGGCGGATGGAGATGATGTCGCCGGAGCGCCAGCGCGTCAACCCGTTCTTCCTTGGCGGGGAGTCGATCATCGTCTCGTTCCCGACGGACACGATGACGCACGAAGAGAAGCTGATGAGCCTGCGCGCCAACAACAAGCACTTCTCCCGCGCCACGGTGTTTCACGAACTGATCCCCGGCCACCACCTTCAGGGCTTCATGAACGCCCGCTACAAGCCGTACCGCCGCATGTTCGGCACGCCGTTCTGGACCGAGGGGTGGGCGCTGTACTGGGAGATGCTGCTTTGGGACCTCGATTTCCCGAAGACGCCGGAGAACCGCATGGGCATGCTGTTCTGGCGGATGCACCGGTGCGCGCGCATCATCTTCTCGCTCAAGTTCCACCTGGGCGAGATGACCCCGCAGGAGTGCATCGACTTCCTCGTCGAGAAGGTGGGCCACGAGCGCGCAAGCGCGGAAGGGGAAGTGCGCCGCTCGTTCAACGGCTCCTACCCCCCGCTCTACCAACTCGCCTACATGATCGGCGGGTTGCAGTTTCGCGCGATGCACAAGGAGCTGGTCGAGTCGGGCAAGATGACCAACCGCGCGTTCCACGACGCGATCCTGCATGAGAACAACATGCCGGTGGAGATGGTGCGGGCGATCCTCACGAAGCAGAAGCTCACACCGGACTTCCACAGCATCTGGAAGTTCTAGGGGAGCGTTTTTCGTTGGTCGCTTGTCGCTTTTCGTGTGGGGCTATGCTAGCTGCGGTATGAACATCCAGTCCATTCGCGCCTACCGCATCGATCTTCCCCTTAAAGAGGGCTCCTATAACTGGTCGGGTGGGAAATCCGTGTCCGTGTTCGACTCGACCGTCGTGGAGGTGGTGACCGACGAGGGGCTCACGGGCTGGGGCGAGGTGTGCCCACTCGGACCGTTCTATCTGCCCGCCTACGCGGAAGGGGTGCGCGCGGGAATCCGCGAGTTGGGGCCGCATCTGCTCGGCGAGAACCCAATGGAACTCGAGAAGCTGAACCGACGCATGGACGCGGCCCTGCAAGGTCACCCTTACGTGAAATCGGGCATCGACATGGCGTGCTGGGACCTTCTGGGCAAGGCCACGGGCCAGCCGGTCTGCGTGTTGCTGGGCGGGCGCTACGGAGAGGATTTCGTGCTGTATCGAGCGATCTCGCAGGAGTCGCCCGAGGCGATGGCGGCCAAGATCGCCGGTTACCGGAACGAAGGGTACCGGCGTTTCCAGTTGAAGGTGGGCGGCGATCCCGATACGGACATCGAACGCATCCGCGCGGCGGCGGCACAACTCCAACCGGGCGACAAGCTGATCGCCGACGCGAACACGGGCTGGCTGCGCCACGAGGCGATGCGCGTAGCGGATGCCGTGCGCTCGCTCGACGTCTATCTCGAACAGCCGTGCCGCACGTACGAAGAGTGCCTCTCCGTGAGGCGTCACACCGACCGTCCGTTCGTGCTCGACGAGAACGTGGATTCGCTGGCGATGCTCATGCGCGGCCACCACGACCTCGCGATGGACGTGGTGAACCTCAAGATCAGCAAGTTCGGTGGGCTGACGAAAACCCGGCAGGCCCGGGATTTGTGCGCCGCCCTCGGCATTGCGATGACCATCGAGGACAGTTGGGGCGGCGACATCGTGACCGCCGCGATCGCCCACCTCGCGCACAGTACGCCTACGGAGCTGCTGTTTACCTCCACCGACTTCAACAGCTACGTGACCGTCCCGTTCGCCGACGGCGCGCCGCAACGCCGCGCGGGTCGGATGGCCGCGTCGGCGGCACCCGGTTTGGGTGTGGATCCGATGCTCGGCCTGCTGGGCGAGCCGTTGGTCGAACTCTCATAACGAATTCAGGGGAAGAACCCGTCTGAGGGGTGTTATGCCGAGCGTCAGGCGTTTCTGGACGATTCCGGTCGGCGCCGCGGTCAGCGCGGTCCTGCTGGTGCTTGCGCTGCCTCTCGGCGAAAGGGCCTTCCTCGGTTGGTTCGCGCTCGCGCCGTTGCTCGCCTCGGTGCGGGCGCGCGGATTCCTCATCGGGTTTGTCGCCGCCATCGGCACGGTGTTCCTGGCGGCGTGGATCGCGACCCACGGGCTCCTGTACGCATCGCGCGACCCGGAGGGCGAGGCGGCTTGGATCGCAACGGGGATGGGGCTGTTCGGATTCGCGCTCGCGGGAGCGGTGGCGGTTTGGGCGGATCCGAAGCTCGGGCGAAGGCCGCTCTGGTGGCTCGCGGCGGTCGCCGTGCTGCTCGAGGCGTGCCTCCTCGTCGAGCTTCCCGCACATCTTGCGCTCACGCAGTACCGCCAACCCCTGCCTTTGATGCTCGCGTCGGTGGGCGGGGTCTGGGCCGTGTCGTTCGTGCTGTGGTGGGCGAACTTCTGGGTCGCCTCGATGCCGATGCGCCGTGCTGCGGGATGGGCCGTGGCGATGGCGGCCGCCGCGCTCCTGCTCCGATCCGCTTGGCTCCCCGTTCCATCGGGGACGGCGATCTTCGTGGCGGCGATCCAAACGGAAGGGGACGACTCGGAGACCTTGACCGCCCTGCACCTTCGCGCATCCCAGCGGCAGCCCGCGCTGGTGGTGTGGCCGGAGTTCAGCGGGTTGGCGATGGGTCTGCCCAACACGGGCCCCCTGAAGGCGCTCTCCAAGCGCGCCTCGCCGTTCGTGACCAGCTTCCGCGACGACCACAAGCCCCTGCCCCACAACGCCGCGGCGTTGTTCGACGGAGGGCGGGAGTCCGAGCGGTACTTCAAACGCAAGCCATTTGGCGCGGAGCGGGCGATGCACGCCGCGGGCACCGAACCCGTTGCGGCGCCCCTGGGCCCGCTGTCGGTGGGTCTGAACATCTGCTTCGATTCGTGCTTCCCCTCCGTGATGCGGGAAACGGCGCGCCTCGAGGGCGTGGGTTTGTTGGCGCTTCCGACGATCGATCCGCGCGCGCCGCACCACTTCATGGCCGCGATGCACGCCGCCTACTCGCCGTTCCGGGCCGCGGAACTGGGCGTGCCCGTCGTGCGCGCCGACGGCGGGGCCTACTCGTCGATCGTGGACGCGCGCGGGCGCATCGTGGCGGAGGCCGCGCCGGGCGAGACCGTCCTGATGGGCTCGGTCGTTCCCGGTTCGCACTGGACCGTCGTGCGCTCGCTGGGGGATTGGTTCTTGGTTGCGTGCGGAGGGCTCGTCCTGCTGGGTTGGAAACGACAAACGATAGACGACAAACGATGACCGCCGGCCAAGCGGTGGCCGTGGGCGAAGGTGAACGGCCGACGCTACACTAGGCCATGGTGTGGTGTGCACTCGCATTGGCCGCTCCCGCGTCGGGCATGGTTGTGATCTTCGCCGCACCAAGTGCACGCGGAGGCAACGGGAGCCGGGAGGCGCCCTATTCGCTCCCGGAGGCCCAGGCTGCGGCCAGAAAAGTGAAGGGGCGAAGAACGGTGCGTCTGATGGGCGGGGTGTACTGGCTCGAAAGGACCTGGAAGGTGACCCCCGAAGACTCGGGAACGACCTTCGAGGCTGTCCCCGGGGAGTCTCCCATTCTCGATGGCGGACAGCAGCTGGTGAATTGGAATCCGGAACCCGGTGAACTGTGGGAGACCCAGCCAGCCGGAACCCGCGTTCGGCAGCTCTTCGTCGATGGGAAGCGGGCCGAACGGGCACGCTGGCCCGAGCCTGGCCATCTCGTCCAGTTCAAGTCCGTGAGCGAAAGGGTCCTCGAGAAGGGCGACGGCCGCAAGCCCCAGCGAACCGAACTCCGGATCGACCTCGGCCCCGAGGGGATGGCGGTGCTCCAACGGATGCCAGCCGAGGACCTGGCGCTGGTCGATCTCGTGGCTTATCACAAATGGGACACGACGCGTCGTTCCAACCTCCGGATCGAAGACGGTGTGTTGGTCAGTGTCGGCGAAGGCATGAAGCCGTGGAACGTGCTGGACACCAGCACCGACTATGTGCTGGAAAACGTGCCGGCTGGGCTCGGTCGGCCGGGCACCTATGTGGAGCGTGCGAACGGCCAGGTTCTCTACCGTCCTCTTCCGGGCCAGACCAAGACCCAGGCGACTCCCGTCGCGGGCCGGCTCGATCGGTTGCTCCAGATCCAAGGGGAGCCGGGGAGCCCGGTGCGAGACGTCTCTTTCGTCGGCCTTGCCTTCAGGTATGCGCGCTTCGCGATTCCGGAGGAGGGCCTCGAACCCGCGCAGGCGGCCTCCAACCTTGGCGCGGCCATCGAGGCCGACTACGCGTGGGACGTGACCTTACGCGGCGTGCGGGTCGAAAACGTGGGCGAGTACGCCGTGTGGTTTCGCGAAGGCTGCCTGCGCGGGCGCGTGCTCGACTCCGTGATGCAAGACCTTGGGGCGGGCGGCGTTCGCATCGGGACCGCCTCGGAGCCTTCGGGCGCCCAGGCCGTGACGCGCGAGTGCGTCGTGGAGAACTCGATCATCCGCTCCGGGGGGCACACGGCGCCGTGCGCGGTCGGCGTGTGGATCGGCCACGCGAGCGACAATGTCGTGCGCTTCTGCGACATCGGCGATTTGGGCTACAGCGGTGTCTCGATCGGGTGGCGCTGGGGCTACAACCCCAGTTTCGCCAAACGCAACGTGATCCGGAACTGCCACATCCACGACCTCGGGCACGGGCTGCTGTCCGACATGGCCGGGGTGTACACCTTGGGGCCGTCCGAGGGAACCGTCGTGGCGAACTGCTGGATCCACGACGTGCAGTCCCGGCACTACGGCGGGTGGGGTCTCTACACCGACGAGGGAAGCACCGGCATCGTGATGGAGAACTGCCTCGTGCACGACACGACGAGCGGCGGGTTCCACCAGCACTACGGCAAGGAGAACGTCGTGCGCAACTGCCTCTTCGCGTTTGCGCGGGACCAACAGCTGCAGGCCACGCGTGTGGAGGATCATCTCAGCTTCACGCTGGATCGCTGCCTCGTCGTGTGGGACCGCGGCCAGCCCCTCGCGGGACCGTGGTCGCAGGTGAGGCTGCAGGCGAAGGATGTGCTGTGGGAGCCCCTCGAGGGAGCCGGCCGCTCGTGGGCGGGGATGACGTTCGACCAGTGGAGCGCCTTGCCGGGCGTTTCGGGCAACCGCCTGGTGCAGGGTTTGTTCGTGGATGCCAAGGCCCGAGACTTCCGCTTGGCGCCGAACTCGCCCGCCAAGGCCATCGGTTTCGTGCCCCTGGACTTGAGGAAAGTGGGGGTCAGGCCCCGACGAGATCCCCTGCCAGATACTTCAGACCCGAATCGCAGATCACCGTGACCACACGTTTCCCCGGGCCCAACGCCCGGGCGACGGCGATTGCGCTGAACACGTTGGCACCCGCGGTGGGACCGCAGTAGATGCCCTCCTCGCGCCATAGGCGGCGGGCGGTCTCGAACGCGTCCTCGTCGGAGACGGCCACGATCTCGTCGATCAAGTCCTGACGGCAACCGGCTGGGACGAACCCGGCGCCCATGCCCTCCAGCCGGTGGCCCAAATAAGGCCCCACCCCCGCCAGAGCTCGGCATTTCTCAGGCTCGACCGCCACACATCGGGTTGACGGGTTCGCCGCCTTCAGCACCTCGGAGTTGCCGGAGAAGCACCCTCCCGTTCCCACGCCCATCACGAAGGCATCCACGTTGCCCAACTCCGTGAGGATCTCGTGACCCATCGCGTGGTACCCCGCTCGGTTGTCGGGGTTCTCGAACTGCTGGGTCCAGAACGTGTTGGGTTCGGACGCCAGTTCGCGCACCTTGGCCAGACCGCGCTGGATCAACTCGGGGGTGACCTTGCCGTTCTCGCTCGGAATGATCTCGACCGTCGCCCCGAACCCGCGCATCGTCTTGGGCTTGTCCTCCGAGAACGCGGCGGACGCGAAGAACTGCGCGCGGTACCCCTTGGCCGCGCAGATCATCGCAAGGGAAGAGCCCGTGCTGCCGCCCGTGTACTCCACCACGCGACCGCCCGCGGTCAACTCGCCGCGCCGCTCCGCCCCTTCGACCATCGAGAGCGCCATACGGTCCTTCATGCTGCCAGTCGGGTTGGTGCCTTCGAGCTTCACAAAGATCTCGGCACCGTCAGGATCGGGCATCCGGACGAGGCGGACCAAGGGCGTGTTGCCAATCGTGGAGAGGATAGAGCGTCGAGGCATGCGTGGATGATGAACCAGGGGGAACCATAGAAGCCACAGAAACGGGATTGATGTGGAACCACAGAAGGCACAGAAACCACAGAATATGGGGTTGCAACGGAACCGCGGATCAGCAGGGATTGCACTGAACGTGGCCTGCCCATCCGTGTCGATCCGCGCCAATCCGTGGTCCTTCCCTTCTGTGCTTTCTGTGGCTCCTCCCTTAGGCCCACGGACAAACTAGGTTCCGTGCTGCCCTCTCAAGGAACCTACAGAGTCATGACGACGTCATAACATTAGGAAACGGCCATGAGGAAGAAACTGCAGCAAACGGGCAACTCGCGCGCGCTGATCATCAACAAGGAGATGCTGCGCCACCTCGGCGTCGCCGAGGTGGTGGAGGTGCGCTACATCGAGGGCGGGATCCTCCTTACGAACCCCGACACCCCGGCCTCCGAGTTTGCACGCGCGTTCTCCACCAAGCACGGACGGGCGATGAAGCGTCTGGCAGAGTAGCGGTGGAGTACCTGTCGGTCGAGGAGGTAGTGGACATCCACGCGGAGACTCTACGGCTGAACGGCGGCTCCCCTGGGATTCTGGATTTCGGACGCCTCGAATCGGCGATTGGCGCCGCGCGCCAGACCTTCGACGGTCGTCCGCTCTACGACACGATCGGGTCGGTCGCCGCCGCACTCTGGCACTCGCTCTCTTCAAACCATCCGTTCGTGGACGGCAACAAGCGCACTGCGGCGATCGCCGCCGCCTACTTCGCCCACAAGAACCGGTGGGAACTGGCTTTGGACGACGACCAGATCATTGAGATCGGACTCGGCATGGCCGATGGAACGCTGGATCGGGCCGACGTCCTCAGTCGGGTGGAAGCTGCCGCTCGCCCGATGGAGTAGTAAACAGCCGGGTGGCGCTGAAGCGACGCAATCCAAACCCGCAGTTGCCAACCGGACTACTCGTTCGGAAGTTCCAATTGCGGGGCTGGCCCGGGTAGCCAGCGTCGGATGCCGATTCCCGCCAACCAGCCGGCGCCCGTGGCAGCCAGTTCCGCTACTACGATTCGAGAGAGGTACAACGGCCAGTTGGAGATGACTTCGCCAACGACCCAGCGGACGAACCCGCCGCACAGCGGCGCGAGCACGACCGTGGCGCCAAGGACCGTTGCCACAGAGAACAACCGATGCCGCCGGTCCGGCGAGAGGACCGCCCCAAAGGTGAAGCAAAGGCCGATGGCGAGCCACCACTGGAGGCCGTTCCATTCGGTCAGCATGCCAGTCATCATGCTGAACAACCCCAGCCACTGGGCAACAAGGAACGCGGCCACAAGACACGTGGCCGTTGTGGTAGCCAAGGGAGGACTCTCGATGGACCTTCGACTGGGCGGCGTCCCATGGAGGCGTCGGATAGCCTCTTCGATGAAGGCTTCCTCGATGCCTGCCTCGCCAGCCACAAGGGGCTGTAAGTATGCGTCTCGGGCGCGAAGCGCCGCTGCGTGAGACTCGCCCCCACCTACCTCAGCCAATCGTCCACGATCGAGCCCGACACGTCCGTGAGCCGGAAATCGCGACCCTGATACCGGAACGTGAGGCGCTCGTGGTCGATGCCGAGCAGGTGCAGCAGCGTGGCGTGCAGGTCGTGGACGCTCACGGGGTCCTTCACCACGTTGTAGGAGAAGTCGTCCGTCTCGCCGTACGACACGCCGCCCTTGATGCCCCCGCCGGCGAGCCAGATCGAGAAGCACCGAGGGTGGTGGTCGCGACCGTAGTCCGTGTCGGTGAGGGTGCCCTGCGAGTACACGGTTCGCCCGAACTCCCCGCCCCACACCACCAGCGTGTCGTCGAGCATCCCGCGCTGCTTGAGATCCTTGACGAGCGCCGCCGAAGGCTGGTCCGTGTCGAACGCCTGGCCCTGCATGGCCTTCGGAAGGTTGAAGTGCTGATCCCAACCCATGTGGAACAGCTGCATGAACCGTACGCCGCGCTCCGCCATTCGCCGTGCGAGCAGGCAGTTGTAGGCGTACGAGCCCGGGCGTTTGACCTCCGGGCCGTACATCTCGAGCACGCTCTCCGGCTCCTTCGAGATGTCGAGCAGCTCGGGAACCGACGTTTGCATCCGGAACGCCAGCTCGTACTGGCTGATGCGGGTGTCGACTTCGGGATCCCCACTCACGGCCTTTCGGATCTTGTTCAGCCCCATCAGGTCGTCGAGCATCTCGCGCCGCGTCTCGCGGTCCACGCCGTGCGGGTCCGAAAGGAACAGCACGGGATCGCCCGTGTTGCGGAACTTCACGCCCTGGTGCGTCGTGGGCAGGAAGCCCGAGCCCCACAACCGGTCGTAGAGAGGCTGGTCGTCCTTGCGCCCGGTGCCGACGCTGGTGAGCACCACGTAGGCGGGCAGGTCGTTGTTCAACGTGCCCAACCCGTAGCTGAGCCACGAGCCGATGCTCGGCCTGCCCGCAAGCTGGAATCCGGTCTGGAAGAACGTGACCGCGGGGTCGTGGTTGATCGCGTCGGTGTACATGGACCTCACCACGCACAGCTCGTCGGCGATGTCCGCCAGGTGCGGCAGCAGTTCGCTGAACCACGCCCCGCCCTGGCCGTGCTGCGAGAACTTGAAGATCGAGTTCACGACGGGGAACTTCTTCTGGCCGCTGGTCATGCCCGTGAGCCGTTGGCCCATGCGGATGCTGGCGGGCAGATCTTCGCCGCGCATCGCAGCCAACTTCGGTTTCGGGTCGAAGAGCTCCATTTGGCTGGGGGCGCCGGACTGGAAGAGGTAGATCACGCGGTTGGCCTTCGGCGCGAAGTGGGGCACGCCCGGCAGGCCGCCGAACCGCTTGGCGTCCTGCAAGGGCGCTGCGAACCCCTCCTGCGTCAACAAACCGGCGAGCGCCGCGATCCCGAGCCCGCCCGTGCCCTTGAGGAACGTGCGTCGGTTGAACTGGTCCTGAAGTTGGAAGAGGGGATTCACATCTACTCCTTGGTCACGGTCTCGTCGAGGTTGAGAATGGTGCTGGTCGCGATCGTGTAGGCCGCGAGGACCGCGGGCTCGACCGATGGGTCGATCGGCGCGTCGCCCTCGGCCAGCAGTTCCTTGGCCGCGGCGGGATCGGCGCGGTATTTGGCGAGGCGCTTGGCGAAGCCGCTCTCGAGGATCGACAACTCCTTGTCGGTCGGCGGGCGGCACAGGGCGAGTTCGAACGCCTTGGCCAACCGCTCCCGCGGGGTGCTCCCCAGCTTCATCACGCGCTGGGCGAGGACGCGCGACGCCTCCACGTAGGTGGGGTCGTTCATCATCGCGAGCGCTTGGAGCGGCGTGTCGGTGATCGCGCGGCGCACGCGGCACGTCTCGCGGGACGGCACGTCGAACAGCAGCATGTTCGGCGGCGCGGCCGTGCGCTTCCAGATCGTGTAGAGGCTGCGCCGGTAGAGGCCGTCCCCCTTGTCGGGCATGTAGTTGCGCAGGTTGCCGTACACGTTCGTTTCGTCCCAGATGCCCTTGGGCTGATAGGGGCGCACGGAGGGCCCGCCCAACTTCTCGACCAGGAGCCCGCTCACAAACAGCGCTTGGTCGCGCAACACCTCGCCAGGGAGCCGATGGCGTGGGCCGCGGCTCACCAATAGGTTCTTCGGATCGGCTTCGAGCAGCTCGGGAGTGACCGCCGACGATTGGCGGTAGGCCGCGCTCGTCACGATCTTCTTCCACATCGCCTTGAGGTCCCAGCCGGACTCCATGAAGTCCACCGCCAGGGTGTCGAGCAGTTCGGGGTGCGTGGGGAAGGAGGCGCGCGTGCCGAAGTCTTCGCTGGTCTCCACGATGCCCGTGCCGAAGCAACGCGCCCACATGCGGTTCACGGCGACGCGCGCGGTCAGCGGGTTGTCCTTCGAGACGATCCACTCCGCGAGACCGAGACGGTTGTCGGGCGCGCCCTTCGGCAGGGGCGGGAGAAACGCGGGAACACTGGCGGTCACCTTGTCGCCGTGCTGGTCGTACTGCCCGCGGATCAACACGAAACAATCGCGCGGCGTGGGCATCTCCTCCATCACCATCACCGTCGTGATCTCCGAATCGACCTTCTTGCGCCGCTCCTCGGAGGTCGCGAGTTCGGCGACCTGTTTGCGGAACGCGGGGTCGGTCTCCTCCAGCCATGCACGGGCGACGAGCTTCTGCTGTTCGGGGGTGCGGTCCTTCGCGGGGATCGCAAGCAACCGCGCCGCGGGACGGACATCGGCCAGGCGAGCGACCTCCTCGGGCTTCAACGCGCGGCTATAGATCGCCAGGTCGTCGACCCGGCCGCTGAACATGTTCGCTCCCGTGCGCCGCCCCACGGTGAGGGGCACCGTCGTGCGGATCGTGCCCTTCAGGGCGTCTCGCTCGACCTCTTTCTCCACGGGCTTGCCGTCGATGTAGATCTTCACCCCATCGGGCTTGCGCGAACCGTCCACGGTCACGAACACGTGGCTCCACTGCTTGAGCGGAATCTTGGTTTTCGAGGTGACCTTGAGAGCGTCGTCCGGCCACTTGTCGATCAGGTGGACCATCGGCTGGCCCGCGGCGAAGAAGAGGTCCCAGCCGCGGAAGTCGTTCGGGCTGTCCATCCGGGCGATGGCCGCCCCGTTCCCGTCCTCGGGGTAGATCCACGCGCCGTACGAGAAAGCGTCTTTTGAGTCGAATTCGCCGACCTGCCCGAGGTCGAGGTACGCGTCGGGTTTGGTGACCACCGCGCCGGTGGAGCGTCCGAGATCGTCGGCCACGGGACCCTCGGACTTGGGTTCGGGCGCCTGGCCTGCGGCAACCTTGGAGTGCGCGCCCAGAACGTAACGCGCCACGAGGCTCTCCCGAACGGGTGCGGGCGGGTGGGCGGCTCCCTTCCAGGAGGCGGCTTGTTCGACGCTCCCTGCGATGCGCTGGTCGACCACCGCCTGTTGCTTCTGAACCAGCGCCATCAGCCGCGCCAGTTCGGTCCGCTGCTCGGGGTACGGCGCGCGCATGAGGGGCGGATGGTTGACCGGCCGCTCCTCTCCGGTGCCGCTTTCGGGCACGTTGTTGAAGTAGGCGAAGAGGCTGTAGAACTCCTTCTGCGAGATGGGATCGTACTTGTGGTCGTGGCAGCGCGCGCACCCGGCGGTCAGGCCGAGCCACGTCTCCGAGGTCGTTTCCACGCGGTCGATCACGTTCTCGACGCGCCACTCCTCGGCGATCACGCCTCCTTCGGTGTTGATGCGGTGGTTGCGGTTGAAGCCCGTGGCGAGCTTCTGGTCGAAGGTCGCATTGGGGAGCAGGTCGCCGGCGAGTTGCTCGATTGTGAATTCGTCGTACGGCATGTTCTTGTTGAACGCGGCGATGACCCAGTCGCGCCAGCGGTACTGGTAGCGCTCGTAGTCCGCCTGGTAGCCGTTGCTGTCCGCGTACCGGGCGTAATCCATCCAGTCCATCGCCATGCGCTCCCCGTAGCGGGGCGAAGCCAGGAGGCGGTCCACCTGTTTCTCGTAGGCGTTGGGGCTCTTGTCGCGCAGGAAGGCGGCGAGCTCCTCGGGAGTGGGCGGCAGCCCCGTGAGGTCGAGCGCCACGCGGCGCAGGAGGGTGGCCTTGTCAGCCTCGGGGCTGGGGTGGAGACCCGCGCCTTCGAGTCGGGCGAGGACGAAGCGGTCGATCTCGTTGCGCGGCCATTTCGTGTCTTTGACGAGCGGCAGCGGCGCCTTGACGGGCTTGACCCAACCCCAGTGCTCCTTGAACTCGGCCCCCTGCTTGATCCAATCCTCGAGCGCCTGCTTCTCGTCGTCGGAGAGAGTTTTGTGCGAATCGGGCGGCGGCATCTGGCCGGGGCCGTCGAGTCGGATCCGGCGCACCAGCTCGCTCTGTTCGGGGTGGCCGGGGACGATCGCGCGCTCGCCGTTGGGCAGGGTCTTGGTCGCGCGTTCGAACGTGTCGAGCCGCAGGCCGGCGAACCCGTCTCCCGTCGACGGACCGTGGCACGACGAGCACTTGCCGAGGATGGGCCGGATGTCGCGGTTGAATTCGATCTTCGCTTCCGGCTTCGGGGCGGGAGTCGGGCGGGAGGCGAGTCCGGCGGTGAGAAGGGCGAGGCTTGCCAGGGGCAACCACGTGCGCGACGTCATGGTTTGAGTATACGAGGGGTGGTTGGTGGTTTGTGGTTAATGGTTTGTGGGGCAGGGCGCCGGCGCCTAGCTCAGACCCACTTCCTTGAAGCTCGCTTCCAACAAGGCTTGTACATCGAGGCGAGTAGCCCACTCCCTCAGATAGCCGACGTCGAGTTGACTTGCCTGCACCTCGAGCACCTGCACCGCGTCGTTCCACTGCCGTTCGCTGGCCCGGTTACCCGATTCGTACCATCGCAGTTTGTTCAGCACAATGTCTTCGGGCGTCTGGACCATGCATGCCAACCCTTCGGCCAGCACGACGGGCTTGGCTCGATCCAGGACGCTTTGGCCGAACGGCTCGTCGCCCACGAGGAAGAAATCGATCTTGTACACGTGCTCGACGTGGAGGGCCTGGACCATGCGGTAGTCGTCTTTGATGGCAAGCGCGCCAAGCAGTTCAGACTCGCTGATGAGGTAGTCGGGAGTGAACGCCGCCAAGAACTCCAAACCGCGTTCCTCGGATAGCGCGACATTGATATCAAAGTCGTTTGTGTATCGGGGCTGTCCCCAAACGCCGCTTGCTGCCGAGCCGCCGAGCGCGTAGGGCGAACCCAGCTTCTCGAGTCGGGCCACCACGTCCGCAAGCACAACCAGAGCGAACGACTCGTTCACGCGTGGCGTTCGAGGTGTTTGCGCCCCGCCTCGTTGATTTGACGGCCAAAAGCGATGCGGTCCAGAACCATGCGCAGACGCTGCTCGGGAGTCAGTTGGCGCAACAGTTCCACGAAGCGGCGGTGCGCAAGATCGCTCGTGTCCAAGAGATCGGTTCGCCGGAGATGGGGACGGTGGAACACGGATGAAGTGTACTGGAGGTGATCCCTGTACAATGGAATCACTAGGGGAATCCGATGCTGGCTTCGCTTATCCTCGCAACCGTCTGCTACTCCAACTATGCCCCGACCTCGTTCGACGGCTCTGTCCAGGAGTACGCGGCGAAGATCAGCGAAACTGGCGCGACTCGGTATTCGGTTGACGCCACCCTCCAGCACGAGCCGATCCTCATCCGCTCCCCCGATCTCGCCCTCGAGTCGCCCCGCATCCGCGAACTGGTGGCTCAGGCCGTCGAGGGCGAGTGGGTGGAAACGCGCCCCAACCAGTTTCGGCTGGAAATCGGGCGCGCGACGGCGGCCAAACTCGCAGAGCGGGACCTCAAGCAGAGAACAGACTCCCTCACCGCTTGGTTCAAAGAGCTGAAGCGCACCCATCGGGCGACCGCCAAGGAGCAGGTCGCAAGGCTGCTCGAAGAAGTGTCCTCCTATGACCGTCGGGCCGCCGCCGGCGAGTTCACTCGTGCAGGTGGGTTCTCGTACCACGCCCCCACGCCGGCTCTCGAACTCCTGACGGCGCTGCTCCTCGACCTGGGCCCGACCACCCTTGCCAAGATCCCGCTTGGCGACACCCAAACGTGGAGCAACGTGCCGGTCGGGGAGCAGGAGCGGTTTCCTCCTGCTTCTCAGAGCGCGCTTGCCACGTTCCAGAGTGTTTCCGAGAAGGTGGCCAGCGCCCTGGCCAAAGAGGACATGCCCAAGGACACCTATCCTTGGGAAGAGTTCTTCGACAATCTCCGCAGGGACCGCACCTCCTGCCGGGTTCTTCTCACGGTCCTGCCGAATTTCGTGAGTTCGTATCGCTTGCGCGTCTACGATCGACGAGGCGAACTCGTCGATACCGCAATGCTCCTCGAGCCCTACAGGACAACAACCCTCCGATCCCCCGAGGATGCCGAGAAGGCGCCGGCGGAGCACATTCCCTTGACCGACTCAAGCGCCGAGTTCATGCGGTTGACCAAAGAGGCCGATCTTTACAATACCGACATCTCGCGCCATCGGGACCCGCCCCAGGCGAAGCTGCTGACGCTGGAGACGTTCGAGCCCTTGACCGTCGGGTTCGGCGAACTGTTCACGGACATGTCGGATGGATCGGCGAAATCAATCGTGGCCTACCTCCCGGACACCGCAATCCGAGCCGCCGTGTCCTTGTCCAAGAAGGGTGCGGTGGAGGGCAAGGGCCTTTGGAGCAACCTCCTCGCAAGCGGACTGGTGGAGGTCGTGTCAGGCCCGGACGCCCTCGTGGTGCGGCCAGAGAATCCCGCGAGGGCACGTCACGGCAGGGTTGGGAGGTTCGGTCTTCACCACTACGCCCGTCAGGTTTTGGAGCACCAAGGGACGACGCCAAGAATAGAGTGCACGTTCTACTTCGAGGGTGGGCCGGGGGTACTCGCAAGCCCCGTCTCAAGCGCTTTCCGCCACTGCCTTGTTCCGCTGGTGCCCCTCCGCGGGGCGTTCCTCCGATACTGGTTGGGTGCGCTCCTCGGGGGCCTCGGCGATCCGATATGGACCGAGTTGGAGGCTGGAAGGGGAGTTGCGGTCCGAAACCTCCCGATGGCTCAGAAGCTCGCGTTTCGAAGGTGGCTCGAGTATGGGGGACCCGGGCGCTACGAGTACGAGCCCTCGGTGACCTCGTCGAACGCGATCTACGACTACCAGTTGTACTTCGACGTGTCCGACGACCCGCTTGTGCTCTGCACCACTCTGGGGGAGGGTGCGTGGGCCAACTACCCGCAGTTCCCCAGGCGCTTGAGCGAAATCATCGAATCGCTGGTCTCCAGCAAGATCACCCCGGACAAACTCTCGAGCCTCCTCAACGGCCGGTACGACCTGATCGCGTCCACCTCCACCACCGCGGTGGCCAGACTCGGCTATGTCGAATGGGTGGGCGAGACGCTGGGAGACGACGCCTCGAAGAAGATCGCCACCGACGTCGCATTCAAAGACTGGCCCGAAGCCCTGCGCACCCGCGTAATGCACGCGCTCTCCCCACCTCCGGGCCAAGGCGCATACCCCTAGCGTCCTTTGCGCCTTCTCGCAAAATTCTCCCCCTATCTTCTTGATATTCGATGTACATCGTGTTATGATGTACGTCAATGAGATACAGAACCGACACACGCGCCTTGGTTCTTGCGGTGCTGGCCGAAGAGCCTTTGCACGGCTACGGCATCTCCAAGGCGATCAAGGCCCGTTCGAGCAAGGTCCTCAAAATGGGCGAAGGGCAGCTGTATCCCATCCTCCACGAGCTCGAGGAGCGGGGGTGGGTCACCGCGGAGTGGGAGATGCAGGACGAAGACCCGCCCCGCCGCGTCTACTCGATCACGGAGGAGGGCGGCGGTGAGCTGAAGCGCCGTTCGAAGGAGTGGGAGACATTCGTGTCGGCCGTAGGCACCGTGCTGCAGCCGCCCCCTCGCCGCACCCTGGAGCCCGGCCATGAGTAGCCGCAGCGAAGCCTATCTCGCCGAACTCGACCGCCGCCTCGCGCGCCGTGTCGCCGAGCCTCGCCGAGGCGAGTTGATCGCCGAACTGCGTTCGCACCTGCACCTTCATGCCAATGACACAGGCAGCGAATCCGAGGCCCTCCAACCCCTCGGGCCCGTGGAGCTCGTGGCTGAGGACCTCATCCGCAGCGAATCGGGCTTGGATGTCAGGTCGCCGTGGCGGTTGGCGGCCCTTCCTTTGGTGTTGCTGGTCCTGTCTTCAACCATTCCGCTGTTCATGGCTTGGGTGCTGCATTTTGAGAGCCTCCCCTACACGACCGTGCAGATCGGCTCTGAGTACGTGATCCTTGCAGCCTTCGCATGGTGCGTCTGGCGCTCGCGCCGGTGGCTCCTCCTACCAGTCATCGTGGCGCTTCTATTGATCGATGGGATAGGGCTGGTGTCAATGGCTACCACTGGCCCCGTCCTCCACGACAGGCAGGCGATGGATGGCAAGGTAGAAGCACTCAGGGTCTACCGAACATGGCCTCCACCAGCAAACACCGCAGTTGAGGTGGGCGAGACAGCGGACCGACACAGATACTACGTGCCTGGACGGCGATCCCTGACCTTTCCACGGAGACTTCCCTATGGATTCGGTGTTCATTGGAATCTGAAAGTGCATGAATACGACACCGTCCTTGGAGCACAAGAGGCACGGAGGAGATGGAAGTCGGAGGGCGGAGCTTTCATGGACCGGGTGCTACTCCAGCTTCTGTTGATCGTCACTTCGACGTTTTGCTGGAAACTCAGCGTGTTCGCGCTACTCAATGGGTGCCTCCTTAAGTTCCACGCGATTCGCCGCCATTTGATTCACCGAAGGAAGGTGTTGCCCAAAGTGTCCTAGCCCCACCCTCCCCGCCTCTGCGACTCTGCGTGAAACCTTAGCGATCTTAGCGTTCTTTGCGTGCAACTCCCCCTACACCAGCCGCAAGGGCAAGTCCCGAAGCCCCTGCCCCGTCGCTGCCAGCAGCGCGTTGCGGATCGCCGGAGCGATGGCGACGATCGGGCACTCGCCGGCGCCGGAGGACGGGAGGTCCTTTCGGTCGAGCAAGACGACCTCGATCTTCGGCACGTCCCCGAAACGCGGGACCCGGTAACGCGAGAGGCGGTCGGTGAGGAGCTTGCCGTTTCGGTAGTCAATCCTCTCGAAGAGGGCCCCACCGAGGCCTTGAACGAGGGCGCCCAGTATCTGGCTCTCCAAGTGCTTTGGGTTGACGACGGCGCCGCAATCGAATACGGAGGTCGCGCGCACGACGCGGAACTCCTTGCCGTCCACCGCGACTTCGACCGCGGTCGCGATGAACCCGCCCTTCTCCGCGCCGCAGGCGATGCCGAAGCCGTGGCCGTCCGGGGCGGGCGTGCTCCAGCCGAATTCCGACGCGCATAGTTCGAGCACGGCCCGCAGGCGCGTTGTGGGCGTGGGCCCCGTGGGGATCGAATCCTCGGTGAGGTTCTTCAGCCGGAACGCCACCGGGTCCAAACCAGCGAGGCGCGCCAGATCGTCCATATGCGACTCGCGCGCGAAGTGGTTGACGGTCGCCCCGAGGGCGCGATACGAGCCCTGGCGAAGTGGCGAAGGACCATTGGTCGAGCGCTCTCTCGGATTCGAAACGCGGTAGGGCGTGCGCAACCCGGCACCCCCGGGATTCACGGTCTCGAAGGACCACCCCGTCAACATCCCGTGCGCGTCCACGCCAGCGGCAATCTCGATAAGCGCCGCCGGGCGCAAGTAGGCGAACCGAAACTCCTCGGGGCGGGTCCACGCGACTTTCACCGGCTCCCCGAGCGCATTCGCGATCCGCGCGGCCTCGACGGCCGCGTCACCGGTGTGTTTGCCGCCATATCCTGAACCGGTGTCAGGCACGAGGACGCGCACCAGATCCTCGTTGATCCCCAGTGCCTGGGCCACTTCGGTGCGGACGCCAAAGGGACGTTGCGTGCCCGTGTGTACGGTCATCTTGCCGTCCACCCATTCGGCGAGCGCCGCGCGCGGCTCGAGCGGAACGTGCGCGATGTAGGGCGCCGTATAGGTCGCTCGCAGGACGTGGGCTCCGGCGATGGAGCCGGGGTCGCCGAGCGCTTTGCGGAAGTCCTCGAACAACGTGCTTGCCGAAGGGCCTGGGACCTCGTTCCACTTGGCCTTCAGCGCGGCAAGGCCGGCCTCGGCCTGCCGGCGGGTAGGCGCCGCGACGGCGACAAACTCGCCGTCGCGCACCACGTGGGTCCCGGGCAGCGCTTGCGCTGCGGCCTCGTCGATCGACGCCGCCATTGCGCCCAGGGAGGGTGCGCGGAGAACCACCGCGTGGAGCATGCCGGGCCGCACGAGGTCGGCGCTGTACCGGTGGCTCCCGGTGACGATCGCGCGGCCGTCGACCTTGGGTACCGACCGGCCAAGAACCTTATGTTCTTGGGGCGCGGTGAGTGCGATGTCCGAGCGGATCGCCCCGTCCAAGGGCTTTCCGGCCACCAGTTCGCCGTAGGTTGCGGAGTGCTCGGGGCGGTCCGTGATGCGCCCATCCTCGGTACGCAGCCGCGCGCGGTCCACACCCCACTTTTCGGCGGCGCGATCGAGCAGTGCTTCGCGGGCCGCGGCCCCTGCGCGACGCAGTTGGGGTGCCATCGTGGGGGTCGTTAGACTCCCAAACGTTCCCATGTCGTACGGCACCAGGGCCGTGTCGCCCATCACCATACGAATGGAGTCGATGGGGACGCGCAACTCCTCCGCGACGGCTTGGGCCAGCGACGTCCGCACGTTTTGCCCCACCTCGACCTTGCCGGTGAGCACCGTGATCTGCCCGTCTTCGCCGATGTGCAGCCAGGCGTCGATCGTCTGCGGTGCCTCTGCACCGCGGCGCTGGGCAGAGGCCACAGGGCCGACGGCAAGCACGACCATGCCTGCGCCGAGGGCTTTCAGCACCGAGCGGCGGGACAGCTCCATGCGGCTCTCGAACGTCATCGCGTCGCCTCCTTCGCTGCGGCCGCGCGTTTCACGGCCGCGACGATGCGCGGGTAGACCCCGCACCGGCACACGTGGCCTTGCATCCCCTGGGCGATCTGCGCTTCCGTGGGATTGGGGTTGCGCTCGAGCAGAGCCACGGCCACTAAGATCATTCCTGTGGAGCAGAACCCGCACTGCATGGCGTCCTCGTCGAGGAAAGCCTGTTGGAGGGGGTGCAGCTTGCCCTCCTGCTCTAGCCCCTCGATCGTCCAGATCTTGGCGGGCTCTGCGGCGGAGACCGGGACCATGCAGGAGCGCACGGGTTGCCCGTCGAGGAGCACGGTGCACGCGCCGCACTGCGCCTCGCCGCACCCGTACTTCGCGCCGGTCAGCCCCAGATCGTCGCGTAAGACCTCGAGGAGCTTGGTTTCGGGCGGCGCGTCGACCGTGTGCTCCTTCCCGTTCACATTGAGTCGCATGGCGTGGCTCCCCCGCTCCTTCCTACCCGATCGGCGCACGGCCGTGTTCCGCCGCCATGAGCCCTGTCATATCGCTCCTCGGGACCTCGGGCCAACATAGAAGCATGCCCACTATGACCGCAAGACTGTTGTTGGGCGACGAGGCCGTGGCGATGGCCGCGGTCGATGCCGGGATCGGCGGCGCGTTCTCCTACGCGGGCACCCCCGCGACCGAGATTTTCGAATCGATTCAGGCGATGGCGCCCGACGTTTGGGCCGAGTGGTCGGCCAACGAGAAGGTCGCCTACGAGGAGGCGCTCGGCATGTCCTACGCGGGCAAGCGCGCGCTCGTGTCGATGAAGCACGTCGGACTCAATGTCGCCAGCGACCCCTTCATGAGTTCGGCGCTGACCGGGGTGAACGGGGGCTTGGTGCTGGTGGTCGCCGACGACCCGGGCATGCACTCTTCGCAGAACGAGCAGGACTCCCGCTTCTATGCGGAGTTCGCCCACCTCCCGTGCTTCGAACCGAGCACCCAGCAGGAGTGCTACGACATGACGCGCGACGCCTTCCGGCTCTCCGAAGAGTGGGGCGTGCCGGTGATGGTGCGGCTGGTCACCCGCCTCGCGCACAGCCGCTCCGGCGTGCACCAGTGGCCGGAGGACGAGCGCGCCCGCCGGGAAACGGCCCTTCCGCTTCCCAATCCGAACGACTGGACGCTGGTGCCGATCAACGCGCGTCGGCGCTACCGTCACTTGTTGGACCTTCAGCCTGCGCTGAGAGCCGCCTCCGAAACCTCGCCGTACAACACGCTCGAACTCGGCGGCAAGCGGGGCGTGATCTGTGCGGGGACCGGCTCCAACTACGTGCGCGAGATGCTCGGCGCCGAACCGGAAGACTCGCTGCTGCGCATCGGCCTCTACCCGCTTCCCGAGGCGCTGATCCGCAAGCTGGTGCAGCACTGCGACGAGATCGTGGTCGTCGAAGAGGGGTATCCCTTCATCGAACAGCGCTTGAACGGCTTGCTTGGCCTTTCGGGCAAGGACGTGCGCGGCAAACTCGACGGCAGCCTGCCCCCCGACGGCGAGCTCTTGCCGGAAACCGTCGCCCGCGCGCTCGGCGTCCCGTTGGCGGAGGGTGCCCCCGAAGATCCCATCGTGGCCGGGAGGCCGCCGCAGTTCTGCAAGGGGTGTCCCCACTCGGACACGTTCAACGCGATGCTCGACGCCACGCGGGAGTTTCCCCACGCCCTGATGTTTGGAGACATCGGATGCTACGCGCTCGGAATCATGCCTCCGTACCAGGCCGTGCACTCGTGCGTGGACATGGGCTCGTCCGTCGGGATGGCGCACGGCGCCCGCCGCGCCGGCGCGTACCCCGTGCTCTGCGCGATCGGCGATTCGACATTCGCCCACTCGGGAATGTCGGCGCTGTTGGGGGCGGTGCACTCGGATGCGGACATCACGGTCCTGATTCTTGACAACGCCACGACGGCGATGACGGGGGCTCAGGATTCGATGGCCACCGGTGAGCCGCTGCTTGAGATTCTGCGGGGCCTCGGGGTGAAGGACCTGCATTTGGTGGAGCCTCTACCCAAACACCGGGCGGAGAACGTCGAGGTCCTGCGCAAGGCGATCGATCACAAGGGGTTGAGCGTGATCGTCGCCCGGCGGGCGTGCATTCAAATTCGGCCGAGCAAGCGGTCGTCCAACCTTCCAGTGGAGTAGCGATGCGACACGATCTGGTGCTGGCGGGCGTGGGGGGGCAGGGGATCCTCACCATCGCGCGCGTGCTCTCGTTGGCGGCCGAGGCCAAGGGCTTACACGTCAAACAAGCCGAGGTGCACGGCATGTCCCAGCGGGGCGGGGCCGTGTACTCGCACCTGCGCATCTCCGACGGCGAGATCTACAGCGACCTCATCCCGCGCGGGCGGGCCGACATGGTGCTGGCGGTCGAGCCCGTCGAGGCGCTTCGCTACGTGCCGATGCTGCGCCCCGACGGGGCGGTGGTTTCGAACAGCAAGGCCCTCACCAACATCCCGAACTACCCGTCGATCGAAGACGTGCTCGCGCACATCGGCGCGTTCGAGCGCCACGTCGCGTTCGACATGGACCGATTGGGCCGCGCGGCAGGAAGCCCATTGGCCGCGAATATCGCGGCGCTGGGCGCGGCGTCGCTGTTCCTAGGCTTCTCCGCCCACGAGTTGGAGGAGGCGGTCGTCGCCCTCTTCACGGCCAAGGCGCCGCGGGTGGTCGAGACCAACGTGCGCGCGTTTCGATTCGGGCGTCTGGCGGCCACGCGGTACACCGAGGCGCTGCAGCGCGGCGCCACGCCACGCGTCGCCCGGGAGTGGATCGAGTCGATGCCGCCCGAGGACCTCGAATCTCCGGAAGCCGAAGTTCCCACGGCCGAGGACGCCACGCGCCTCACCGGCGCCGAGGCGCACGCCTTCGAGAACCTGCTCCAGGAGGCCTACGAGGAGGAGCGCGCCCAGCTCTACGAGCACGAGGTGTACAACCTCATCGAGTTGGTGGGTGCGATCTCGCCTCCGCGCCACACGTTCGTTCCCCGCGGTTCGACGATCGACCCCGACGTGCTGGCGCAGTATCCGGGCGATCGCGTGGTGGTGAAGCTTGTGTCGCAGGACGTCGTGCACAAGACCGAGGCCGAAGCGGTGGCCTTTGTGGCGAAGCACCCGGACGCGGTCGACGAGACGATCAAGCGCCTGCTGGCAAAGGTCGGGGAGTCCGCCAGGGTCGCCGGCACGCTCGTCGTCGAGTTCGTGGAGCACGACACGCGGGGCCTGGGCGGGGAGCTTTTCGTCGGCATCCGCGCTTCGCGGGAGTTCGGTCCCGTCATCGCGGCGGGTCTGGGGGGACAAGACACGGAGTATCTGGCGACGAAGATGCGCCCCGGCGTGGCGGTGGCCAAGGCCGTGGCCATGGACACCGACGCCGAGACGTTTCTGGAGATGTTCCGTGCGACCGCGGCCTACGATGTGCTCGCGGGCAACGTGCGGGGGCACGAACGCGTGGTGTCGGATGCCGAGCTGCTGCGTTGCTTCCAGGTGTTCCTCTCGATCGCGCGCCGGTTCTGCGTGGACCGCGGCGAGGAGGGGCCCGATCTGGCCGAGCTCGAGGTGAACCCCTTCGCGTTCCGCAACCAGCGCTTGGTGCCCTTGGATGGTCGAGGCCGGTTGGGCACCGCTCCGGTCGCCGCCCCCGTTCGGCCGGCGGATCAGGTGGCGTGCCTGCTGAAACCCGGTTCCATCGCGCTCACCGGAGTCTCGAGCAAGCCCGGGAGTTTTGGGAGGATTCTTCTGGGGAACGTCTTGGCCGCGGGATTCGACCCCGAGCACGTGACGGTGGTGAAGGAGGGCGTGGAGTGCCTCGACGGGGTGCGCTGCGTGCCGTCTCTCGACGCGCTGCCCGGCCCGACGGACCTGCTGGTGATCGCGGCGCCCGCGGCCGCGGTGCCGGAGATCGTCCGAGAGGCGAATGGGTCGGGGAAGGTGCGCTCCGCGATCATCATTTCGGGGGGCGCCGGGGAGACCCCGGGTTCGGAGGAGATCGGTGCCGAACTTCGCGAGGCCATCTGCTCCGGTCGCCAGAGCGGCAAGAGCGGCGCGGTGTTCCTCGGTCCGAACTGTATGGGATTGCGGTCTCGCCCGGGCAAGGTGGACGCGTTCTTCCTTCCCGAAGACAAGCTGCCTCGATCTCGCGAAGGGGAGGGACGACCCCTGGCGCTGCTCTCCCAGAGCGGGGCGTTCATCGCCGCGCGCCTCAGCAGTCTGCACTACCTCGAACCGAGAGTCTCGGTGTCGATCGGCAACCAGGCCGACGTCACGGTCTCGGATCTGCTCAACACGCTCGCCGTGGGCGACGAGGTATCGGTCGCCGGCGTGTACCTGGAGGGCTTCGCGAACCTTGACGGGTTGGAGACCGTGCGCGCGATCGCGAGGTGGCGCGCGGCGGGGAAGACCGTCGTGTTCTACAAGGCTGGCCGCACGGAGACCGGCCGAAGCGCGGCCGCGGGCCATACCGCCGCCGTGGCGGGCGACTACGACGTGTGCCTCGCCGCGCTGGAGAGTGCGGGGGCGCTCGTGGCGCACTCGTTCCGCGAGTTTGGGCAGTTGCTGGAGGTCGCGGCGCTCGGCGCGGAGTGGAACGTGCGGGGGAGCCGGTTCTTCGGGATCACCAACGCGGGGATGGAGGCGGTGGGCATGGCCGACGCCCACGCCGATTGGACCCGGCTCGACGGGCCTTTCGAGGGAGTGCTCCAGGAAACGCTGGGTCGATTTGGGTTGGATGCTTTGGTTTCGGCACGCAATCCGCTCGACGTCACCCCAGCGGCCGACGAGGACGCGTACGATGCGCTCGTGCGTTTGACGCTCGATCGGGAGGACGTGGACGCCTTGGTGGTGGGCTGCGTGCCGCTTGCGCCGAGTCTGCGGACGCTCGAGGGCCAACTGGGGGACCCTGCGGCCTTTCCCGCTCGGGCGGCCCAGTGGCGCGCGTTGAGCGACAAACCGCTCGTCTTCGTCGTGGATGCGGGCCCGTTGTACGACCCCTTGGCCGCCGCGCTGCGGGGGCAAGGGGTTCCGGTCTTCCGCTACGCCGACGAAGCCGTGGCGGCGCTCGCCCGCTGGGTGGCGCGCGCTCCTTGTCTATGGCATGGAGCCTGAGGCGGCACCTACCGCATCTCGTGATCGCCGTAGAGGATCTGGATGAAGTTGATCTGGCCTAGGTGATACACGGTGTTCCAGTACGGGTACGCCATGATGTCCGCCATCGACTGGGTGATTCCACCGGCGAACGGGAGGACAATCTCGATGGCCAGCTCATCGTCGGGAAGCGCTCGAATCTCTGCGTACAGGGCCTCGAGATTTTCACGATAGCGGGTTTCGCATGTGGCGAGATCCCATTGGTCGCGCTCCTCCTTGGCTTTGGCCATCACCTCGGGGTCGAAGGGTGGAAACGACCTGGCCTTCAGCAGGGGAACGGCCCACATGGGCGACTGAGCGATCTCGCGAAACTGGTCCATCGCCGTGCGTCCCGCGTCGTTCACGCTCCACTCAAGCTTCTCGGCAGGCATGGCCTTGATGCTGTGCACGAAGTGATCTGCAGCGCCTTGGGTGAGGCGGATCATCTGATCGCGGTAGTTCATGACGCGAGGCTACCCGCGGATGCGAGGGCGCGGACGGGGGAGTTTCACGCTGAGGCGCAGGTGCGCGGAGGGGGCACGCGAAGGACGCGGCACCAGATCTCTCGATTGCGCTCGAGATGACCCGGGGGGCGGTGCGGGCCACTACAGGTCGAGTCGTTCCGCGACCCGCGCCCTTCCCCGTTCGTCGAACTCCAACCGGGTGGCTCCGACTTCCGGGTCGTGCTCGAAGACCACCACCCAGTTCCCGGCCACCGCCGCCTGGAGGAAACATGCTCGCTCCTCCATCACGGTCTGGGCGCACATGTCGTAGCCCATCGGATAGGGAATCGGGAGGTGGTGGGACGTGGGGATGAGATCGGTGGGGTACGCGAGGGTCTGCCCGCCGTCGGTGACCTTGACCCAATGCAATCCCCTCGTGTGGCCGTCGGATCGGTGCACCGTGATCCCGGGCAAGACCTCGTTGCCGTCCTCCAGGAGCCGGTGGTCCACCGCCTCGAGCACGTCGAGGTTCTCGGCGAGGTAGCTCGCCCTCTCGCGGACGTTGGGATGCCTCGCGTTCTCCAGATTCGCGCGAGAGACGTGGTGGACCGCGTCGGGGTAGTTGGGGACTGCCGTCTTACCCTCGAGGCGTGAAATGCCGCCCGCGTGGTCGAAGTGGAAGTGCGTGATCAGCACATCGGTGACCCCAGCGACCGGCTCGTAGGGCGTTGCTGGAAACTCGAAGATCGCGCGGGTCTTCTCGCTCCACTTGTCGCCGCACCCGATGTCGACCAGCATGCGGCGAGGCCCTTCCTCGATCACCAGGGAACGGGTCGCCATCAAGATGCGGTTGGCGTCGTCGGCAGGGGCGACCCTCGACCACATGGTCTTCGGCACCGCCCCGAACATCGCTCCGCCGTCGAGGCGGAAGAAACCGTGGTTGTGGGCTCGAACCGTGTAGCGGCCTATCTGCATACGCCAAGGCTACCGCGGCGCGCGCGGGACCCCGAAATGCGAAAGGGAGCGTTCCAGCCAATTCCAAGCCGAAGCTTGGCCTGACCGAAACGGCTCCCTTCGCCTCGGCGCGAGCCGAGGGGCTTATGCGTACGCCATCTCCTTTTCCAGGATGCTGGCGACCGCGCCCATCTCCTTTCCAACGAGCCGCAGCACATCGTCGACCGTGAAGAAGCCCGTCAGGTGACCGTTGGAATCGATCACCGGGAACCGACGGATCGGTTTGCCCCGGGCTTGTTCGAGGGCCTCGTAAAGGCCGAGGTCCTCGCTCAGGATCGTCGGGTTGCGGGTCATGGCTTCGGAGACGCGCATCGTTCGCGGGTCTTTGCCTTTGTTCATCACGCGAACCACAAGGTCGCGATCGGTGAGGATGCCCACCGGCCGACGTTGATCTACGATGACCACGCAGCCGATGTTGCGCTCCTCCATGGCTCGGGCCGCTTCGATGACCGGCACATCCATTTCGAACGTCGCTACGTCCTTACGCACCATTGTCTTGAGACTCATGGCGATCCTCCTTGGCGGCCCGAGCGGTGGGTCCGCCGAGCGTTGTTACTTCTCGATACGGCGCACGGGCACATGGTGCGACTTCGCACCCTTCGCCTTCGGCACCATCACGGTGAGCACGCCCTTCTTGTACTGGGCGTCCACCTTGTCGGACTCCACGGGGAACTCAAGGTTGAAGCTGCGCTGGTACGAACCGAACGTGCGCTCCATGCGCACGTAGTCGTCGCGCTTCTCCTCCTTCTCGAGCTCCCGCTGCGCGCGGATCGTGAGCCTGTCGCCCACGACCTCCACGTCGATGTCCTTCTCTTCGACGCCGGGCAGGTCCATCACGAAGGTGAGGTCCTTCTCGGTCTCGAGGATATCGACTTGGGGCTGATTCGCCCAGCGCGCTTCATCGGCATTGGGCCAGAGTTCATCGAACATCTTGGCCAGCCTGTCGGCGTTGCGGAACGCCGGCCATCCCTGGTAACGGGTGATCATTGTCGTTCCTCCTCACGCTCGCGGTGTGGCTCAATCGCCAAGGAGGACCCTTCCGCTCGTCTCTCGTAGGGGGCTCTCCCAGAGGTCGAGCCATGCGCGAGCGTCATCCCCATTATGGTCCGACAAGAGGGGTGTTTGCAAGGTCCAGGCGGTGGAAAACGGTCAGCCCAAACCACCAACCACAAACCACAAACCCATAATGAACCGTGGTCTCACTCTTGCTGTTGCTCGCCGCCAGCCCCTTCGGCCACGACCACTACGTGGCGCAAGACAGCGCCTGGTGCTGGTTCGCCGATCCCCGGGCCCTTTGGGTCGATGGCCGAATCGTAGCCGGAGGCGTCTCCTCGCAAGGCGACCTCCTCGTCAACCGCTACGACCCGAGGACGCACACGGCCCAGACCGCAACGCTCGAGAAGGGATTTGAGCGAGACGACCACGCCGTCCCGGCCCTTCTCCCGCTGCTCGATGGCCGCATCGCCGCGTTCTACTCCAAGCACACCGGGAAGGACCTCTGGATGCGCGTCTCGGAGCGAGCCGGCGATCCCACCGCCTGGGGCGCCGCCCGCAGCATCTCGCCCAACGATCCGAACTACAAGGGCCCGAAGGGCGCCCTGACGACCTACACCTACCCGAATCCGCAGCGACTCGCTTCCGAGAAGAACCGGATCCTCCTCTTCTGGCGCGGCATGAACTGGAAACCCACCCTGAGTTGGTCGGACGACGATGGAGAGACGTGGGCCACAGGCCGAATCGTGGTGTCTCCGGCCAACGAGGACACCAACAACCGCCCCTACGTGAAGGTGGCGGGCGACGGCCGCTCGCGCGTGCATCTTGCGTTCACCGACGGGCATCCGCGAAACGAGCCCACGAATTCGATCTACTACGCCCGGTACGAGAAAGGGGCGTTCCACCGCATCGACGGATCGCTCCTTGCCAGCCTCGATAAACTGCCGTTCCGTCCCACCGATGCCGACGTGGTTTACGACGGTCGCGCCGAAAACGTACGGGCGTGGATCTGGGATATCGCCGACGATCGTGGAAACCCGGTGATCGTCTACGCCCGGCTGCCCGGCGAGGACCACCATGTCTACCGCTACGCGTGGTGGAATGGTCGCCGATGGGTGGACCGGCTGATCACGGATGGAGGGAAGTGGTTCCCCACGACACCCGAAGGCAAGCGCGAACCCGAGCCGCACTACTCCGGCGGCGTGGTGCTGGACCCGCAGGACCCCCGCTTCGTGTACCTCTCGCGGCCCATCGACGGGCGCTTCGAGGTCGAGCGCTGGTTCACCCCCGACGGGGGCGACACGTGGAGTCACGTGGCGCTCACCGGCAACAGCAAGCACGACAGCGTAAGGCCTTTCGTGCCCCGGGGCACCCGCCCGGCCACAGGCCCCGTCGCGGTGTTCATGAACGCGAACCGCTACGTGCACTACACCGACTATCGATCGACGCTGCAGGCGGCGGACGAGGATCGCGGGCCCTGGAGCGCAAACCAACCCCGTCGGGTTCTCGATGCCGTGTGGCGATGGGTGCGAAGCAACCCCTCGCCCTATACGAAGACCGAGTGGATGCTCGCCCCCCTCTACGCCGGGGTGCTGGCGTACGCCGATCAGACCGGCCAGGACGAACCGAGCGAGTGGGTGCAGAGCATCGCCGAGGGCTTGTCCTGGAAACTGGGACCAAGGGAGTTCATGGCGGACGACCAAGCCGTGGGACAGGCTTACCTCTCGCTCTATCATCGGGACCGCAAACCGGAGCGCATCGAGGCGGTGAAGAAGTGGGCGGATGCCCAACTCGCCCGATCGCACGACGAATCCCTCGAGTGGAAGGACGGCATCCACAACCGCGAGTGGGCGTGGTGCGACGCGCTGTTCATGGCGCCGCCCGTGCTGGCGATGTTGGCGAAAGAGACCGGCGACCGGCGCTACCTGGAGCTGGCAAGCCGCCTCTGGTGGAAGACGTCGGACTACCTCTACGATCCGAGCGAGCGGCTCTTCTTCCGCGACAGCCGCTACTTCGAGCCCCGGGAGGCGAACGGAGAGAAGGTCTTCTGGGCGCGAGGGAACGGGTGGGTGCTCGCGGGCCTCGCGCGCGTGCTCGACGCGATGGCACCGGACGATCCCTTGCGCGCGAAGTGGGTGGAGCAGTTCCGGGCCATGGCGTCGCGGATTGTGGAGATCCAGCAGCCGGACGGCATGTGGCGTTCCAGCCTTCTCGATCCTGGGTCCTACCCGGCGAAGGAGACGAGCGGCACGGGGTTCTTCTGCTACGCGCTCAGCTGGGGCGTGCGAACGGGCGTGCTGCCCGAACCCAAATTCCGAACGGCCTCGGACCGCTCCTTCGCCGCACTGGTGGGAGCCGTGGACCCGAACGGCCGTCTGGGATGGGTGCAGCCCATTGGCCAGGACCCGCGGACGGTGAAGGCGAGCGATACGGATACGTTCGGGGTCGGAGCCTTGTTGCTGGCCGGAACGGAACGGCTGCAACTGTCCGCACAAACCACAAACCACAAACCACAAACCACGACTCACAGGGGCGGCTAATCGATTCGGATCTCCGTCCCGTCGGCAAGCACGACCACGTCTCCCGAACGGAGTTTGCGGCCGCGGCGGTTGTCCTCCTCGCCGTTGACCCTCACGCCACCTTCGGCGAGCAACGCCTTGGCCTCGCCGCCTCCACCCACGATGTGGGCGGCCTTGAGGAGTTGCCCCAGGGTGATGTATTCGGTCTTCAGAGTGAAGGTCTTCACGGTTGCCAAGAGCATACTTAGGTGTGGACGTGGAGGCGGTTGTCGAGCAGGTTCGCATGGATCTCTTGGAGGTCTCCAAGCCGGGGCGCGCCGAGTTTGAGAAGCGGTATCTCAAAAGCAGTTTGGAGTTCATCGGCGCGCCGGTGCCCGAACAGGCCAAGCTCGCCAAGGCGCTCTGGCGAGCGATCAAAGGGTGTTCGCGGCAGGAGATGTGGGGCCTCGTCGAGGCGATGTGGAAGACCCGTGTCCACGAGATCCGCGGGGTGGCGTTGGACTTGTTGGCCCTCGCTCCTGCGCTCGTCACGAAGCGCGATCTTCCGCTCCTGCGTCGCTGGGTGATCGAGTCGAATGGCTGGGCGCACGTCGACACGATCGCCACGTCGATACTGCCCGCGGTGATCGCCGCGGACCCATCGGCGCTTACGGTGATGGATCGCTGGGCACTGGACGCCAACTTTTGGGTCCGCAGAGCCGCGATGCTGTCGCTCCTCCTGCCACTCAGGCGCGGTGACTTGGGCCAATGGGAGCGTTTCGTCGCGTACGCCTCTCCCCAACTGGGCGAGAAGGAGTTCTTCATCCGAAAGGCGATCGGGTGGGTGCTCCGCGAGACCGGCAAGCGTCAACCTCAGGTCGTCTTCGAGTTCCTGATGGAGCACCGGAGCGCAGTCTCGGGATTGACGCTCAGAGAGGGTGCCAAGTACCTGCCTCCTGCGATGCGAGCCGACCTAGGACTTCCCTAGGACTGCTTTCGCGAGGCTCGTCGCCGTCGGTACGCCGCCCCGAGGCCCATGGTTCCCAGCGCCATCGTGATCGGCTCAGGAACCGGACTGTTGGTCATCGCCACCAAGCCGATGTTCTGCGAGAGCTCGGGGCCGCCTCTAAGGGCGACCGTTGCGCCGCTGGTGACCGAGATGTCGTGGCCCCAACCGTAGGTGAAAGTGGTTACGCCGGCATGCAGAGGATGGACACCCGCATCGACCGTCACATTGAGCGTGCTCGACGGATCGATCCAGGCACCCCCGATGGAGATGCCATAGAGCGAAGTCAGGCTATTCCATGCGGCGGATTCAGCAGCCGCATTTCCAAAGTCTCCCGTCCCGCAGGCCAGATAGACCGATCCGCCTCCTACAATGTAGGTTGTCAGCGCGGTCAGGTTCGCGGCGACATCCGCGCGACCGATGGCGCCCGCCAAGAACACCGCATCGTAGGCCTGAAGCTGAGCAAGGGTGAACGTGGTCGAGGTGTCGGTGGTGAAGGAGTAGCCTGCCGTGGTCAACGTGGTAGCAAGTGTCGTCCCATTGAAGAGACCGTTATTAGACTTCCGAAGGATGCTCCCGCTCGAGCCGATGAGCTGCTGAGCAACGTTGTTGGCAAACGCGTTCGTGGACGCGGCGTTGTTGGTGAAGGCGTAGTCCGAAAGAGACCACTCGTCGCCACACACAATCAAGCGCCCCTGAGCCGAGGCCAGCGACGCGCCCGCAACGATAATGAGACAAACTCCCAGCCCTTTCATGAACCGATCCTCCGCAAGTCCGAGGCTCCATCGTAACCCAATACGATGGTCCGGCGGTGATCCTCAGTCACAAACCCGCAATTTTGCGGGTTTGCGCCTTCATAATCACGTTGTGGCCACCCTTGAGGTCCTGACCGCCATCGCCGCTCCCCCCTCGGTTTGCTTCGACCTCGCTCGTGATATGGATCTCCACACGCGCTCGCTCAAGGGCTCGGGAGAAGAGGCGATCGCCGGGATCACGACGGGGCTGATCGGGATGGGCGAAGAGGTGACGTTTCGCGGGCGCCACTTTGGGGTCTCGCTCACGCACACGTCCCGCATCACCGCGTTCGATCCGCCTCGCCACTTTCGCGACGAGATGGTGAAGGGTCAGTTCCGCACCTTCACCCACGATCATCTCTTCGAGACCGATGGGGAGGGTACGCGGATGATCGATCGAGTCAATTACGAGGCGCCGCTTGGCGTCCTTGGGCGAATTGTCGAAGCGCTGGTGCTGAACCGCTATCTCGAACGCCTGTTGCGACAGCGCGGGGAAGCGATTAGGCAAGAGGCTGAGAATCGCTGAAGATGTGCCATATTGCCGCAGAGGGCTCTATGCGGGGTGGACTGACCTTCACGGCTCCCAATTGCGTCTTTCGGGCACTGCTCCCGGTGAGCTTGGCCGTGTTCGGTGTGTTGGGTTTGGCGGTGCCCTCGCAAACGCCTCAGTCCCCATCGCAGGTGGGTTTCGCGGACGTCCAGTCCCTCTTCAAAGCCCGATGCATCGGTTGCCACGGCGCGGCCAGCCCCTCGGGAGGCCTGGCGCTCGACTCCTTCGAAGGCGTGATGCGCGGGGGAGCGACGGGCCCGGCCGTCGTCGCCGGCAAACCCGACGCCAGCCTCTTGATCCAACGCGTGAAGGGAACCGACGGCAAGCCGCAGATGCCGCTCGGGTTCGCACCCCTCGGCGCCACCGAAATCGCGACGCTCGAAAGGTGGATCGCGGCCGGATGCCCCAACCAGGTCGCGGCCGGACCTCAGCACTGGGCCTACGTGGCGCCCGTGCGCCCCTCGCTCCCCCCCGTGAAGACCCCCGGATGGGTGCGCAATCCGATCGACGCCTTCGTGCTCGCCCGCCTCGAACGAGAGGGGCTCAAAACCTCCCCCGAGACCGACCGGGCAACCCTGATCCGTCGCGTCACCCTCGACCTCACGGGTCTGCCTCCCACCTTGGCGGAGGTCGACGCGTTCCTTGCCGACGCGTCGCCCGGCGCCTACGAGAAGGTCGTGGACCGCCTCCTGGCCAGCCCGCACTACGGCGAGAAGATGGCCCTGCCGTGGCTCGACGCCGCGCGCTACGCCGACAGCAACGGCTTCCAGATGGAGGGCGACACCTACCAGTACGTGTGGCGCGACTGGGTGGTCCGCGCCATGAACGCCAATATGCCGTTCGACCGGTTCACGCTCCTGCAGATCGCCGGAGACCTGATGCCGGGCGCAACGCAGGCCACGCCGGAAGGGCGCGACATGCTCATCGCCACCGGCTTCAACCGCAATCCCATGCTCAACGGCGAAGGCGGCGCGATCGCCGAAGAGCAGCGCAACGTGCTCCTCTTTGACCGCGTGGACACCACGTCCACCACGTGGCTCGGGATCACCATGGCGTGCGCCCGCTGCCACGACCACAAGTACGACCCGTTCAAGCAGCGCGACTACTACAAGCTGCTCGCCTACTTCAACAACGTGCCGGAATCCGGGGTGCCGGAAGGCGGCGTGCCGTACAGCATCGCCAAACCGTGGATCTACGCCGGGACGCCGGAGCAGATGCGGCGCCTCCACGCGCTGGAGGCGCAGTCGGCCGCTGCGGCCAACCTGGCGGCGTGGATGGAGCGAGCGCCCGAGACCCGGCGCGCGGAGGCGGAGTGGCTGTCTGGCGCGAGCTCCGACAACGGGCTCCCCGAAGAGATTCGAAACGTGCTCGCCGTCAAGGATCGCTCCCCAGAGCAGGCGAAGAAGCTCCACGCGTACTTCATGGACCATGGCCTTGCGGGCGAATCGAAGGCGCGTTGGGAGAAGGCCAAGGCTCTGAAGGCCGAATTGGCGGCGCTGAAGGCCGCGCTGCCTCGCCCGATGGTGATGTCCGACCAGCAGCCTCGCGTCACGCACATCTATTCGCGTGGCGACTACACCTCGCCCATGGACGAGGTGGCGTGTGGGACGCCCGAGCCGCTGCCGCCGGCCAAGGGAGACGTTCCGCCCAACCGGCTGGGTCTGGCCAGGTGGATCGTGTCGCGCGACAATCCGCTCACGGCCCGGGTGCAGGTGAACCGGTACTGGCAGACCTTCTTCGGCCACGGGCTCGTGCGCACTCCGGAGAACTTCGGCGTCCAAGGCGAACCTCCGACGCACCCCGAGCTGCTCGATTGGCTCGCGGTCGAGTTCATGGAGTCGGGTTGGGACGTGAAGGCGATGCATCGGCTGATCGTCACCAGCGCGACGTATTGCCAAAGTTCGAAGCTCCGCCCGGATCTGCAGCAGCGCGACCCTTCCAACGCCCTGCTGGCCCGTGGCGCCCGGTTCCGCCTGCCGGCGATGCTGCTGCGCGACGAGGCTCTGGCGGCCAGCGGATTGATCGACCTGCGGATGGGGGGCAAACCCGTCTATCCGTACCAGCCGACCGGCATCTGGGACGGGCTCGGCATCACGGACGAGCGCGACTTTCGCTACCCGCAATCCAAGGGTGCGGACCTCTATCGCCGCAGCCTCTACACCTTCTGGCGGCGCACGGCGGCGCCCGGCAACATGTTTGATGCCGCGTCTCGCCAGGTGTGCACCGTGCGCATGTCCCAAACCTCCACGCCGCTGCACGCGCTGACGACCCTGAACGACACGACGTGGGTGGAGGCGGGCCGCGCCCTTGCCCAACGGGTCATGCTCGCCGAGAAGGATCGCCAAAAGCGCCTCGCCCTCGCGTTCCGGCTCGTATGCGCAAGGACCCCCGATGCGCAAGAGATGGCCGTGCTGAACCGCGGGGTTCAGCGCGGACTGGACTACTACCGCGCCCACCCCGACGAGGCGGCGCACTACCTCTCCCAGGGCGACTCCGTTCGCGACAGCCGCCTCGCAGCCCCGGAACACGCCGCCTACGCCGCCGTGTGCCTTTCGATCCTCAACCTCGACGAGGCGTTGACCAAGGAGTAACGATGAACCCCTTCTTCGAGCGAGACCTCCGACTTTCCCGCCGCCAGTTCTTCTCGGCCGGCGCCAAGGGGTTGGGTGCGGTGGCGCTGACCTCGCTCCTTGCGCGCGACGGCCTCGGGGCGTTGCTTCCAGGCACGCATGGAACCCAGGGCCTTCCGGGCGTGCCGCACTTCACGCCCAAAGCCAAGCGCGTGATCGTGCTGTGGCAAGGGGGCGCCCCGTCGCAGGTGGATCTGTTCGACTACAAGCCCGGACTCGAAGCGCACCGCCTGGAGGAGCTGCCGGCCTCGCTGAGGGAGGGGAAACGGCTTTCCACCATGACCTCGGGGCAAGGCAAGTACCCCGTGTTGCCCGCGATCAAGCCGTTCCACCAGCACGGAGAGTCCGGGATGTGGCTCAGCGACCTGCTTCCCCACACCGGCTCGATCGCCGACGAGATCTGCCTCGTGCGCTCGATGCACACGGATGCCGTGAACCACGCGCCGGGAGTCACGTTCTTCCTCACCGGAAGCCAGATTCCGGGCCGTCCGAGTATGGGCGCCTGGGCGGTGTACGGGCTGGGGAGCATGACCGACGAGCTGCCCTCGTTCGTGGTGATGACGTCGAGCGACGAGAAGAAGACGTGCGGGCAACTCTTTTACGATTACTACTGGGGCAGCGGGTTCATCCCCTCGAAGTACCAGGGCGTACGGTTCCGGCCCGAGGGCGACCCGGTGCTCTACCTCTCCAACCCGCCGGGCATGACCCCCGAACTGAGGCGAGGCGTGCTGGACGACATCGCGGAGCTGGACCGCAAACGGCTGCAGGATTACGGCGATCCGGAGATCGAGACCCGTATCACGCAGTACGAACTCGCGTTCAAGATGCAAACCAGCGTGCCCGAGCTGACCGACATCTCCAAGGAGCCGAAGGAAGTGTTGGCGATGTATGGCCCCGACGTGGAGAAGAAGGGCACCTACGCGCACAACTGCCTTCTGGCGAGGCGACTGATCGAGCGCGGCGTGCGGTTTGTCCAGCTCATGCACTCGGGTTGGGACCAGCACCTCAACTTGGATACGCAACTGGCGCTGCAGTGCCGCGACACGGACCAGCCCTCGGCGGCGCTCGTGAAGGACCTCAAACAGCGGGGGCTCCTCGACGACACGATCGTGCTCTGGTGCGGCGAGTTCGGGCGAACGGTGTTCGTGCAGGGCGACATCAAGAAACCCAACGGGCACGGCCGCGATCACTTCGGCTCGTGCTATAGCCTGTGGGTCGCCGGCGGCGGATTCAAGGGCGGTCACGTCTACGGCGAAACGGACGACTTCAGCTACAACGTGGTGAAGGACCCGGTGGGGGTGCACGACATGCAGGCCACCTTGCTTCACCAACTCGGGATCGACCACGAGCGCCTCACGTATAACTATCAAGGTCGGAACTTCCGACTGACGGACGTCGCGGGCCAAGTGGTGCCTGGGCTGCTTGCCTAGAACGATGACGATCACGCTGGCGGCATGGACCGCGATCACCTTCGCCCTCGCTGCGAGCGCGGCGGCCTCGTGGGAGGAGGTTCAACCCGGGGTCTGGCGGACGCAGGTCGGCAAGCGGGACCGCCCCACGCTGACCGAAGCCGCGGAGTCGCAACCGCGGGCCGACCGGCTCTCCGAGATGCCCACGGGCGCACTCCCGTTCGAGGTTGCGAGCGTCCGGTTGGCTGCGAACAAGGACTATGCCACGGCCCAGATCCCCCTCCAGCCGGGGGAGCGGATTTTCGGGTTGGGATTGCAGATGTCGGGCAGCGACCGAAGGGGCGGGGTTTACCACCTCCAGGTCGACCACTACGCGTCGGGCCACGATCGCCTCCACGCCCCGACGCCGCTTTACGTGAGCAGCCTGGGGTACGCGGTGTTCTTCAACACGTCGCGACCCATCAACGTGTACGCGGGCGTGGGAAACCGCCTCGACGATCCCGATCGGCCGCCGTTCCGAGATCGGAACACGGACCGCAAGTGGGACGCGCAACCCGATAGCGGGAAGGTCGAGGCCAGCGTCCAGGCGCCGGGCCTCGAGGTTCTCGTGTTCGAGGGTCCAACCCCGATGGATGCGCTGCGGCGCTACAACCTCTATTGTGGGGGTGGGCCGATGCCGCCCCGGTGGGCGCTCGGGTTTTGGCACCGTCTGCGTTCGCTGGCAACCGCCGAGGAGGTGGTGGCCGAGGTGGACGAGTTCCACACCCGCGGATTCCCGTTGGACGTGGTGGGGCTCGAGCCCGGGTGGCAGTCCCGTTCGTATCCCGGCACGATGGAGTGGAGTCCCGAGCGCTTTCCCGACCCCGCGAAGCTCATGGCCGCGATGGCGGAGCGGGGTCTGCACGTGAATCTGTGGGAGAACCCGTACGTGGCGCCGGGGTCGGACCTGTTCCGGCAGTTAGGGACCAAGTTCGGCTCCCATACGGTGTGGCTGGGGGCGGCGCCCGACCTCTACGACCGGAAGGCCGCGGAGATCGTCCGGGCCTTCCACAAGGAGCACCACCTGGCGTTGGGCGTGAGCGGCTACAAGATCGACGAGGTCGACGGGTTCGACGTGTGGCTGTGGCCGGACCACGCCACGTTTCCTTCGGGGCCTTCCGGGCTCCAGATGCGCCAGATCTACGGTCTGTTGTGGCAGAAGGAGATCGACCGCATGTTCCGCACCGACGGGAATCGGACCTTCGGGCTCGTGCGGGGTTCGAACGGAGCGGCCAGCCGATTTCCGTTCGCCATCTACAGCGACACCTACGATCACCGGCAGTACGTGACGGCGTTGACCAACAGCTCGCTGGCCAGCGTGCTCTGGTGCGCGGAGATCCGGTCCGCGGGGACGGGGGAGGAGTGGGTGCGGCGCATGCAGTCGGCGTGTCTCGCGCCCATCGCGCAGTTGAACGCGTGGGACAGCGGCAAGAAGCCGTGGAGCTTCCCCGAGGTGGAGAAGCAGGTGCGCGACACGATGCTGCTTCGCGAGTCGCTGGTGCCGTACCTCTACACGACGTTCTCGCAGTATTGGCGGGACGGCGTGCCCCCGATACGTCCCATGTCGCTGGTCGATGGCGGTTTGGAGACCGACCAGTATCTGCTGGGAGACGACCTGCTGGTCGCCCCAATGTTCGCGGGCGAGAAGTCGCGAAGCGTCCGTCTGCCCAAGGGCAAATGGTTCGACTACCGAACGGGTCGGCTGGTCGGATCGGGCGAGACCATCCAGGTCAGCCCCTCGTTGGACGAGATCCCCTTGTTCGTGCGGGAGGGGGCGGCGGTGCCCACCTTCGAAGGCGTTTTGAACGTCGCGCACCTGGCGTCCACGACACCGATCTCGCTGCGATGCTACGGCCCCGGCCCGTGGCGTGGGTGGCTGTTCGAGGATGACGGCGTGGGTTTCGGGTTCGAGAAGGGCGCGTTCGGGCTGTTCGAGCTGAAGGTCGTCGGGGACAAGGCGACGCCGACGCATCGGGCCGGAGGAGTCAGGGAACTGGCGCGGCCCGTGCGAGTGGTGCGAGTGGGCGGGACTGCGCCACACCTCTGATCGCTCAAGAAACCGTCAGAGAGGGAGCGATCCCCTGCCTCCGCACGCAGAAAGGAGTGGGGACCCGTGGTCCCCAAGGAGATTGCCATGAAAGAAGTGGAAGTAAGCCTTCCGAAGATCGCGTTGGTGGCCGCAACACGCGCGATGCTGGGGGCGGGCGTCGCACTGTTGCTGGGTCCGAAACTGCCGAACGAAGAGCGCAAGGCGATCGGCAAGAGCCTTCTGTGGGCGGGATTGCTTTCAACGATTCCCCTGATGGCCAGCGTCCTGCACGGGCGAAAGGAAACGGGTGAGGCGGCGAAAAAGGAAACCCGGGCCCCCATCGCCCAGGCGAGTTGATCCCAAATCCCTAGCGTCCGCTGAACGAAGGCCGGCGTCTACCCGGCTTCAACTCGTACGCGCGCGCCCTCTCGGCGGCCATCACCCACCGGCCGCATAGACGAGTTCGCCCAGCCGCTTCCGCATCTGATCGAGCGTCTTGCCATGGCCGGGATCGTTCGCCAGGTTGCGAAGCTCTCGCGGGTCCTGCTTCAGGTCGTGGAGGAACTCGAAGACCGGCTCTTGCTCGAAGTAGCGGGCGTAGACGGTGCGCTCGCCGCGGACCCCTTCCCACTTCGGAATGTCCGGGTTCACAAGCAGGTGCTCGCAAAGGAAGTCCTTCCGCCAGGATGGTTTCTTGCCTTGCGCCAGCGGCACGAGGCTGCGGCCTTGGAAGCCCTTGGGCAGCTGGACTCCGGCGTACTCGAGCAAGGTCGGGGCGATGTCGAGGTTCAGCGCCATCTGCTCCACGGACCGTCCTTTCTGTTCCGGGTGGCGGGGGTCGATGACGAGCAGGGGAACCCGAAGCGACTCCTCGTAGTGCACCCACTTGCCGGAGAATCCGCGCTCGCCGAGGAAGTAGCCGTTGTCCGACATGAACACGAGGACGGTGTTCTTGGCGAGCCCGAGTTTGTCGAGTTCGCTGGTGAGGCGTCCGATCTCGTGGTCGATGCCGGAGATCATGCGGTAGTAGGAGCGCACGTTCTTGACGTACTTTTCCGGTGTGTCGAATTGCCAAAACCAGCGGATGCGGTTCATGGCCTTTTGGAGGAACGCGGGCTCGGCGTTGAAGATCCGCTCCTCTTCGGGGGGCGGGACGGCGATGGGGACATCGTCGTACAGCCCGTCGACGGTCGAGGGCCACGGGTAGAGGTTGTCGAGGCTGCCGTCCTCGGCGTGGGGACTGTTGAAGCTGACGGAGAGGCAGAAGGGTTGATCGGCCGGCTGCTGCTCCAGGAACTCGATGGCGCGGTCGGTGGCGATCTGGTCGATGTGGCGTGTCTCGCCGTTGGGCTGTTTGCGCAGGAAGGGGTAGCCGATGGGTGAGAGGACGTCAAACATCTTCGCGTTCTCGCCCTTCGCCGTGGAGATTCCGTACTTACCGATGAGGCCCGTACGGTAGCCCGCTTGGCGGAGAAGGGCGGGGTAGCTGCTTTCGCAGAACCGCTCGGCGAGCGGCGGCGTGCCGAAGTTGAAGTGGTGCGCGCGCTCGTAGCGGCCGGTGAGGATCGACGCCCGGCTCGCGGCGCAGATGGGCGTGGTGACGAACGCGTTGGGGAATCGGACGCCTTCGGCGGCGAGGCGGTCGAGGTTCGGGGTCTTGAGGAAGGGATGGCCCAGGTACCCCGCGGCGTCGAACCGCTGGTCGTCGGTAAGGATGAAGAGCAGGTTGGGGCGTGGCGGAGCCGCTGTTCCCGTCCAGACGGCACTCAAAGCAAGAATCACGCAGTTCAAAGCATCCTCCCAGCTTTTCGACGTCCCAGTGCGGCCTCTGAGTCAGGACGTGCCGAGTCGGCGAAAGGAAGATGGTGGAGACAAGGGGGCTCGAACCCCTGACCTCTTGCATGCCATGCAAGCGCTCTCCCAGCTGAGCTATGTCCCCACGAACGGCTTTCATTTTACCGCACCCGGAACGGCGCGGCTTGGGCAACTCGCTTTCGACGGTTGGATCGCACCTCTCCACCGTTGTCAAAGGGCGAGCGTCGCGGTCGCCGGGCAAGGCGAAACGCGGGTGGCCGGGCATACTGAGCCTTCGAGTTCTTCGACCATGAAACACACCGTCCTGATCGTAGCGTCCCTCTTGCTGGTCCCCGCGGCTGCCTCTGCCGGGCCGCGGCAATCCGACACGAAGACCGTGCGCGTGTTCATCTTCGCGGGGCAGTCGAACATGGTCGGTTCGGATTCGAAGGTGAAGGACATCCAGCGCTTCCCGCCCTTCGTTGGCCTGGACAAGCCCCAGGACAAGGTCCTGTTCTCCTACAACATCGGCCGCGAGCAGAAGCGAACGTCGAACGGATGGGTCGCGCTACAGCCGGTGGACGAAGTCGTCGGTCCCGAGCTCAGCTTCGCCCGGAAGGTCTCGCAGGAGACGAAGGCGCCCATTGCGATCATCAAGTGCGCCTCGGGTGGCACGACCTTGGGCGCGGATTGGAATCCGGACGATCCCAGCGGCTACAAGCTCTACCCGCTGGCCCTGCAGCTGGTCCGTTCCTCCCTGGCGGAGCTGGACCGGCGGAAGGTGGCCTACCGCATCGAGGGCTTCATGTGGCACCAGGGCGAGAACGACATGTTCGACCAGGAGTTCAAGCCGAACTACGGCAAGAACCTGAAGAACTTCCTGGCCAAATGGCGGCGCGACCTCCACACCCCGAGTCTGAGGTTCTACATCGGGGAGCTTTGCACCAAGACCGTCTGGGGGATGGACAACCGCGAGAACATGGACGCCATCCGCGTCGGGCAGAAGGCCGTCACCGACTCCGATCCGCTGGCGGAGTACATCCCGACCTCTCACGACGCGGTGGAGATCGGCGGCGGGGCCGGGCTGCATTACCACTACGGAACCCTGGGGCAGCTCGAACACGGGGTGAACTACGCCGACGCGTACCTGAGAACGATCGGCAAGAAGCCCGCCCCCGAGCGCACGCTGAAGACCCTGCCCTATGCCAAGGGAAGCCCCGTCAAGCTCTTCATCCTCGCCGGACACCGCAACATGGAGGGCGAGCGCGCGTTCGTTCAGGAACTGCCCGGGTTGCCGGGAGGCGCGGCGCTGGCCAAGGCGAACGACAAGATCGCGTTCCGGTACAGCATCGGGGGCCGCTACAAGACCTCGCCAGGCTGGGTGCCGCTGAAGCCCGCAGGCTTCTACGACACCTTCGGTCCCGAGCTCAGCTTTGGCCGAACGCTGCAGGCCGGGGGGATCGGCAACATCGCGATCGCCAAGTTCACCCACAGCGGCTCGCAGATGAACGACTGGACTCCCCAGGGGACGACTACCCCCGACCGGAACCTCTATCCGAAGTTCATCGCCTTCGTCCGAGAGTCGATCAGGGAACTCGAGGCCAAGGGGCATCCCGTGGAGCTGGCCGGCATCTTCTACCACGTCGGGGAGAACGACATGTCCTTCGGCGCGTACCGCAGGGACGCGGCCAAATGGCTGAAGGCCACGGTCGAAGGGAGCCGCCGGGATCTGGGGCTCCCCTCGCTGAAGTGGTTCGTCAGCCAGCAGCCGCCCATCGACGAGAAGGGGCTGAACGCCATCGACGTGACCGCGGATCTCGATGCCCTCGCGGCCGCCGACCCCGCGTTCATCCACCTCAAGGCCTTCGATCTGCCACCCCAACCCGAGCAACTGGTCGTGACCACGCCCGGGATCGTCCAGTTGGGGGAATTGCTTGCCCGAAGCTACCTCGACCGCAGGCCGGAGCCGTTAGGAACCGGGATTGCTCAGCGCTCCCCGGGAGTTAGGGAAGGGACCTCTACCCCGGAATACGGGCGGTGGCTTCTGCCGCCCCACAATCTCCCTGACCGCGGTGGCGACTGGATCTGGCAGTTCGTTCCAAGGGACGGGCCTCGCGTGATCGTCGACCTCAAAATCCGACAGAACCGCTTCTTGTCCGGCCCGGTCTGAGTAGCGGACGCGAAGATGGAACTGCTCGACCTGGCCCATCGCGTAACCTGCCGCAAATGGGCCACCGTATCGAGCGATGGCGCTAGGTGACTCATAGCCTGCGATGTCGCTTGGCGACACGCCTCGAAAGGGAACCACCGTCTCGCCTCGCCTGATAAAGGCGATCGGAGTTGGCGACCTTAGGTTCTCGAGCGAAATCTCGGTGTCCCCCGGGATTCCCGACGCGAAGGTCACAGTGGGTTCGAGAACCACCCGTCGAGGTTTTGAGGGGTCTGAATAGTCGACGCCAGCTTGAATCTCGCGGGAGAATGCCCACTCCGCGATCAACTCCTTTAGGCGCGGGGGCGCCTCGCCGTACCGCAGGGTCCGGCCGCCCTCAAGGGCTCTCACCTGGTCATCCGTAAGGGCTCCAAAGACGCGGACACCCTCCCAATCGGCCGTGAACTGCATCAGCGAAGGATAGGCGCCCAAGAACTGCATGGGGATCGCACCGAGATGCCCTGTGCGCTCCTGCAGGCTTTGCGCGAAGGCTGCGTAATCTCGCAACGTAGCGCGGCCTTTCGAATCCACCGCTCGGGCAAAGACCCCAAGCGCCTCTCGGTTCGTTTGAAGCCTTCGGGCACCTACCGGGTCGGTCGGACGGCCTAGCAGCCACCCGTCCTCTTCCCGCAGCGCCAACCCGTACGGCCTCGCCTCCAAAAGCCTCTCCACGTCGCGGCAGCGCAAGGGCCGGCTCGCCGCCGCGTTGAACGTGAAGAACTCGCTGTCCGACACCCACGCGATGAGGGGCCTTTCCCGTACCCGTCCGACACCGATCAGACAGTCGGATGCGAGCAGTTGCAGGGGGTCGTGGGCCACCGGATCGAGCAGCACCGCCCGCAGGTCCGCGGGCAGGTGAATCTGCTTCTGGCCGAACACCTCGTTGAAGCAGACGGCAAACTCCGAGGAGAGATGAGAGAGGGTGATGGGCGAATCTCCAGCAGGGTCCTTCTCCTGCCCGCTTTCCCTCGTGATCCTTGGGAAAGGGAGTTGCCAGATTGCGACGACCTCGCCCACTTCGGGAGACCCGGGCTCGACGAGAGCCAGTTCGAAGGCAATGTTTCCGGGTCCAACCTCGGTCGCGATAACCCTGAAGTCCGACTCTGGCGGCACCGGGTCCCGCCCCCTTCGCAACGGCGTTCCGATCGGCAGTATCCGTCCGTCGGGGTCCTGCTGAGCCAGCTCTTTTGCCCAGAGAGACTGCTCCTTTCGCATCTGATCGAAGATGGCTTCGGCGCCGGTGCCCAGCCTCCCCTGCTTTGAAGTTGGGTGAAGGGAGAACACGCTGCGCCGACCGATGTTGGCCAATGCTTCAGGGGGGATCGTTCGAACGAGCAAGGCGAGGGACCTGCTCATCGGAGAACGGGCAATCGACGAGGCGTAGGCGCCACGGTACGTGTCGTTCGTCGGTTCGGCGTCCATCTGGCCGCGCAGGACGAGGAGGTTCTTGATCGTCGCCCGCGCCTCGTCGTCCGAGAGCCCAGCGTCGTCAAGCTTCGGGCCACGTTCCAGTGCCGCATTGATCGCTTGAACCCGTCCCTTGAGCGAGACCTTCTCCTCCTCCTTGACGTCGTCCGAGGTCTGGGATAGGACCCTGTAGCCTTGTCCGTCGCGCCAATGGGCACCTACGACGGCAGCGAGTCGATCGAGGAACTCCTCGACCGGGACACTCTGAACTGCTGTGACGAGGATTTCGGAGGCGAGCCGGTCGTCGCATCGGAGGTCGCCTCCGGTGCGGTCGCTCACTTCGAGAAGGAGTCGGCGCAGGGAGACTGCAGGGCGTTCCAGGGTTAGGGATGGGGCGGGGGCGCGTGCATTCCCCACGGCGATCAGGGCCAGGCAACAGGCCAGCATTACTCTTCGACGGCCTCCGGTCGAATGGGAGGATCGGCAAAAAGCTCTTTGATCCCGAGGCTTCCCGGAACGAAGGGCAGGCTCGATGCATGGCCTGCCTCGTCGACGACCTCGAAGGTATCGCCTGCGTGCATTCTCGACAGGACGTCCTTGATCGAATAGCCCTGATAGGCCTTCGACGCCTGCTCGAGCGAATAGGACTCCGACCTGAGCTTGAGATTAGTCGGCATCGAGTTTGGATCGTCGTGGCGGAACATGGTAACCACGGTCTTGGACGCCATCGGCGCGAAGCCGGCCCAGGTTCGCGTGTATTCGAACGCAATCGACTGTAGCGGCTGCGTCGGACTCACTGCATAAAGCGCGCTAAGGCGGGGACCCGACGGGCCCTCGGTCGCCTTCACGAAGCCGACCAGGTAGGACGGGGGATCGAGGTTGCCCGGTTGGTAGTAGACGTCGGCGCGGTGGGGGCCTGGTGGCAGGTGGAGCTTTTCGTACAGCTCGGGATTGGCGTTTGCTTGGAACAAGGGCGATCCAAGTATGGATGTGCCGAAGAGGGGCGGATGCTGGATTCCCCCAAGCTGCTTGCCTGTGTGCACCGTCAGGTGCCCTCCAAGAAAGGCATAGGTTCGGATTCCGTTGTAGTAGACGCAAACCTCCGGCATCCGCGCCGGTTGCCCAGCCTTGGCCACATACGACACGCGGCGCCCGTCGATGGCGAGGACCACGGAGTAGCTCGCGGTCGATTTGGGATGCTGGGGCGCCACCTTGTCGGACGGGTCGTACGCGTCGACGACGACGTTGTAGGTCAGCGTATAGGCACCAGCACATGGGCGGCGTGTTCGCAACTCTTCATAGGCGGCGTTTGAGAGGCCTTGAGGCTGCAAAGGGGCAGATTCGGCGCGATGCCCAACTTCGACGAAGCGAGGCTCAGCCGCCAATCCCAGCCTTTCCACACAGGCGCCTTGATGCGCAATCAGCAAAGCAATCAGAAATGCGAGCACGTGGGTCATTACCGAACCGTGGCATCCGATGCCAGGGGACTATTATGCGTAGAGTGTACATCGGTTTGGGTTTGTTGCGGAAGACCCACTCATTCACTCTCTCGAACGAAGGCGAGCGAACCTGGACGTCAAGTGTCTCCGAAATCGGTCGTTGAGCACCTTCAAATAATCTCCCGGATGCGTCGCGTTGATTCCCCAAGGGTCGAGCGCATCCGGCTTGAAGTCCTTCACGTTGAAGGTCGCGATCGTCTCGGTCTTGGAGTGAATCGCGGCCGCGAGCACATGGCGGTCGTCGGGATGATTCGTGCAGGCTGGAATGATGTGCTCGAATCCGGAGACCATCGCTTCCGGAAAGACCTCTGTGGCGGCTTGGATGCGTGAGTCGGCCAGTGCCTCGGGCCAGCCCAGTTTGTCGATGAAGACCCTGCGGGTTTCCTGCCAGATCGGTTCGGACCATCTGGGCAAGAGAAGGCGCGGCTCTTCGGAGAGCCGCAGGAAGAGATCCGAGACGGCTGCTTCAGCAAGGACGCAAGCGTCAAGGACGACTGGGAAGTCGGCCCTCAATGGCTACTTCTCCGAACCTTCACGCTCCAGTGGGACGTGCCGATCGTAGACGCCCGCCTCGACGAGTTCATCGGTCATCGAATCCAGCTTCGCACGCCTGGCGATGCTTCGATCGTGTTGGAAACGCACCAGGTCCTTGAAGAAGACTCTTCGATGGGTTCCAGCATGGTGGAACGGAATCTTGCCGTCCTCAAGGAGTCGAACAAGGTATTGCCGAGAAACACCGAGAAAGTTCGCAGCCGCTTGCGTGGTGAACGCCTCATTCTCGTGCATGAGGAACACTGCCTCCTTGCGCTTCATCGCTTCGATGACGGCGACGAACAGGTCGTTCAGCACTTTGGGCAGCGCGATCGGGTCGCCGTTCGGCCCGATAAGCACCGGGCGGGCACCTCCTTCCACGACCTGAAGGAGATTCTTCAACTGCTCGTCCGACATGTCAGACGGTCCGATTCGGTTCTCTACGAGTGCGCTCATAGTTCCATTATTGCCTCTATTCGCTATAAACGCAACTAGTAGGGTTGCGGGTTCCTTAGGTTCCCTCGAAGAACGTCAGGCCGACATGGCACTTGCCGGTCATCGCCGTGGCGTAGCCCTGGGTGCGAAGCATCTGCGGCAACGTGAGCTGGTCCTTTGTGATGAGGCACGGTCCGCCCACGCCTTCGAACACGCTGCGGTAGGGGATGCGGAAGGTCATCCGGCCCGTCAACAGGCCGTACCGGCTGGGCGTGCACACCGTGGAGGGCGCGTGCGCGTCGGTGAAGCGCATCCCCTCGCGCGCGAGCCGGTCCACGTTCGGGGTGGCCACTTTGGATTCCGAGTTGTAACAGCGCAGATCGCCGTAGCCCAGGTCGTCGGCGAGGATGACCACGATGTTGGGTTTGTCCGGCGCAGGGGCATGGACCGGGTCCGGCGAAGCGAGCGTTCCTGCGAGAAGGGCAAGGGTGAGCATCATGGTCGGCGGCGATCTTCTCCCACCCCGTCAGATTCCACTCGGCATGCGAAGGTCCTTCCCGCACGAGCGAGTACGGAGCGCGGGGACGTGTTGACGATCCGCCGGTGATATGATTCGGGGCGGAGATCTTCTTTGAGTTGCATCGTTCAGTTGTTCGGAGCCTTTCGCGTGGTCCGGGACGGCGAGGTCGTTGCATTCTCAACGCGTCCGACAGCGAGTGTCTTTGCGTTCCTTGCCAGTCGCGCCGATCGGCTCGTGCCTCGACTTGAGCTCGCCGCAGCAATCTGGCCGGATGTCGAGATCGAGGTGGCGGCAAACCGACTGCGCACCGCTCTGGTCCATGCGCGCCAGGGTCTTGCCCCTTGGCAACCTCTGAGGGCAGAGGGCGGCACCCTCTGTTTCTCGAGCGTCGAAGCATCGATCGATGTCCATGCAGCCGAAGGGCTCTACAGGTGCGGTCGGATCGCGGAGAGTCTGGAGGAGGAGAAGAGGAGCCTCGAGAGACTGCTCGACATGATCGGGGTGGACTTCCTCGAAGGGGAACGATGGACGTGGGCCGACGAGCTGCGCGGACATTGGCGCGAAAGGCGGATCGAGGTCGCGCTTCGACTTGCCCGCATCGGCATCTCCCAGGACGAGTTGGAACTCGCCGAGTCGGAGTCTCTTCGGGCGCTGGAAACGGACGGGCATCATGAAGAAGCCTGGACCACCTATTTGCATACTCTTGCCGCGGCGGGGAAATCCCCGGCAGCGGCTAAGCGGTTCGAGTCGGCGCGCCGGCGCCATCTTGCGGAGTTTGGGTTCGACTTCTCGCCCGACCTGCTCAACCTGGCGAGGCGTGTGTCCCTCGGCCAAGTTCCAGCGAGACGGCGGACTCCAACCACCAGCGCACCGGCGCGGGAACTGATGGCGAGGACGATGGAGCGCCAACTCGCCACGGATCCCAACTCGTTGCTGCCCTTGTTTGCGAGCGATTCGTTTCGAAAGGAGGCTCTTGGCTCGCCCACCCAGGCGTGGGAGCTGGTTCAGCAAGCCGTGGACAGCACCTCCGGGATATCGGAGGAACGCGTCGCAGTCATGATGCTCGCCCTCAGCCTTGCCGACATGGTGGACGCATACCGCAAAGGGCTCGAATACGCAGAGTGGCTGGTGGATAACCTCCCCGAAGGGCGACGAGAACATCGGTACGCGATCAACATCCTGGGGTTTATCAGCTTCGATGTACGCGAATGGGACGACGCTTGGAGGTATCTTCGCCGGTTCGAACAACTGGCCGAAGCGCATGGCGACCCACTGGATATCGCGACCGCGAGGAGTCAGATCGCCACGCTCCATTGGCATCGAGGCGAGTTGGAACTTGCCCTTGGTCAATACCGCGATCAACTCGCCTTGTTCGACCACGACCCCACGACGCGCGGCCTCCACAACTCGGCGACGTTGCGGGCGAACATCGGTATCCTCTTGACCGTCATGGGAGATTGGGTCGGAGCGAGGGAGTCGCTTTCTCAGGCTTACTCCATGGCGCTCGCCAACGAGTTCGACCACGTCCGAGGTCTCGTCATGGCGCCACACGGGCTCTCGCTGATCATGGCAGGCAGGGAGTCCGAAGGGCGCCGATTGGTATCGCTCGGCATGAGCCATACGTTCCGATCCCACTATCGTCGAGCGCACCAAGTGGCCGCCGACTATGCCGCAGGCGCGCTGGCCAGGACAGGCTTCGAGCCCCTGGCATTGGCCGTGCTGAACGTGTACGCGTCGTTTCGCGAACGGACAAGCCATGCCAGATCGGTCTCCGAGTGTCGGTTCGCGTCGTGGGTCGAGGCTCAATGCGGCGACGCGGTGCCGGACGGATCGGTTTCTGCGCAAGCGCGAGTGGCCGCAGTGGTCGCCCGGGCGTGCGATGCCCTGGACCGGCCCTAGCGCCCAACGGCCCCGCTTCTATGGGAAGGTTGCCGAGAGGGTGGTGTTCGTCTGATGCCTCATGACCGCCTCGCGGGTTTGCTGGATCTGGTCGGGCGTGCTGCTGCCGGGGAAGAAGATGCCGACCATTTTGATCAACACAAGCCGGTCGCCGAGGTCGTAGCAATCGATGCCGGCAAATCCGCTCGTCCCGCCACCCACCGAGGGGTTGATCTTCGGGCCCGCAAACTGCGGCGGCGTCTCGGAACTTCCAGGCAAGCCCGTGAAAGGTGGCACGATGAACTCCATGTGCCGGGTGTCGTGGATGTTCTGCGCGAGGTCGCTGTAGATGATGTCCGCTCGGACGGTGCCACCCACGTAGTGGTTGCCCCCTTCCGGCGTATGCGGCTTGGGCAAGACCGCCATGAGGTCCACATAGGTGGTGCCGCCCAGGGTGAACTCCTCGATGAAGAGGCTTGCGCTTCCCGTGTGAAGAAGAATCGTGGTGGCGTTGCCGATCGAATACCTCTCCGACCCGGTGCCCTCGAAGACCTCCACGTTTACCGCGGCGTTGCCGATCGAACTCGGATTCGTCTTGAGCAGAACTTGGTTGTGCGAGGTCTCGAACTCAATGCCCGTTTGGCCGTTCTGATCGTCCAGTGTCGCCGCGGAGATCCCGTAGAGGTTCCATTTGTACGTGGCGTTTGGGCTCGCGTGATCGGCGGTGGCCGTGAACTGGATCGTGTCCCCCGGAGTGTAGTTGCCGCCATTGGGGCTGAGCCTGACGTGGGGGAGGTAGGCCAGAAAGTGCAACAGGTTGCCGCTCTCCCCCTCGGTCAAGTCCTTGTATTCCGGCCCCAGTTCGAGCGAGAGCGCCATCGCGCCAAGGATCGAGACGAGCCGAAGGGCGCTTCGGACCCGGGCCAGGTCCGCGGACTTGAAGTTCCGCTGCGCCAAGTCCCTCGCCAGAACCGGATGGACCTTCTCGATGAGGGGCGCGACGGCCGCAAGAAAGTCGAGGGCGCCCTGATCGCTGCCGCTTGCCAACTGAATCAGACTCTTCACACCCGCAGACAGACCGGTGCCGTTGCGGGCCGCCAGCACGAGATCCGAAGCGGCAGGACTAATCGCCTGCATCGCGTCGATCGTCCGTTCGAGCGCCGCCGAGTCCAGCGGGATGCCGCATACCCCGACCGACTCGAGCAGGATCTTCGAAACGAGGCCGATCTCCGCTCGCTGGAAGAGCTTCGCGTGGTCCGCCCGCCAAGCGGCCTTCTCCCCTTCGTACGCGTTGTTGGTGTAGATCCCCGGTTCGGGGGCGTCGAACACGGGGGTCACATAGATGATTTCGAACTTGTCCGCGACATCCTGTCCATCGAGCTGGATCGGAACTTCCTTGGTGTTGCCTTTGGGGGGAACGATCATCGGTTCGACGATCTGTCGAGGTGGATCGGGGACCGTGTCCACGTTGTTCTCGTCCGTCTTGAGGGCCAAATAGATCCGTGCCATGCCCTCGCGCCGCGTGAAGTTGCTCGCGAACACGCCTTGGTCGTTGTCGTTGATCAGATCGAGGCCGTTGACGGGATACAGGTTCGGGATGGCGATCTCCAGCGACGAGGGCTCCCGAGTGCCGGACTGGGCGCCGGTAGGACGCCTCGCCGCACGGCCAATAGGACCTGCCTGGTGCGCGGCTTGGTCAAGCGCATCCACGATCGCCGCGTCGCCGTCTTCGAGGGCGAGGGCATTCGCTGCAAGGCGGGCCGCAACGACGTCGGCCAGCCCGGACGTTGCCGTGTCTGCCAAGAGGGCACTCCAAGCGGTCTGCCGCTCTGCTCCGAAGAGTTGGGAGCCGCCAAGCGCGTAGAGGAGCAAGGTGGCCGCGCAGTTCGCCGCATCGAGGAGTTGGTTGTTCGTGTCGGGATCGAGGGTGCCTACCAGGATGGTCTTCCCAGTGGTGATATCGACGATCGAGACCGGGCCCGGAAAGTCCCGAATCCCCTTTGCCGCAAACGTGGATCCCGTGATCTTCGAGGTCGAGAACGGTCCCATCACGCGGAGATTCGCCGTGTCGATGCCGGAAGGCAACAGGACGGTCCCGGAGTACGACCGCAACGCAAGTGTTCCCGCTCCAAAGCCCCCCGACGAGCCGCCGAGCCAGCCGCCGCACCCACCCATGGCAAGGAGGGTCGAAGAGCCAAGGGTGATGAGGCACGTGCGTCGAGAGATCTGTTCCATTGCGAGTTCCGATAGGCGCGCTGCCCGAGCGGCAGGGCACGAAGACAATAACCCGCTCGCGCTAAATCCGCGCTAAACCGGTTTGCGCGCTCCCTCTGCCTCCAACAAAAAAAGCCCCCGAAGCGTCGCTTCGGGGGCCCGGAGAAGAGAAGCGGTTGCTACTTCTTGCGCCGGCGAAGGGCGACGGCGATGGCCGCCGCACCAAGGCCCATGGTGAAGGGCTCGGGCACCGGCGTCAGGGTGATCTGATCCAAGAAGGCGCTGTTGTCTCCGGTGCTGTCACCGGTGAAGGTCAGCGTGGCGCTCGCGCCGGTCGCGGTGAAATCGAACGAGTTGTCTCTCCATCCGCTCGTATCCACCGGCGAGTTGCCGTAGACGGTGGCGCCGATACCGTACGTGTAGGTGCCGCTGCTGTTCTGGTAAACGCGGGTGAGGGACTTGAAGGTGACCCGGTAGGTCTGGCCGTTCGCAACGTCGAAGGTCTGCGTGAGCACGGAGCCGGAGCCGCCCTGGATGAAAGCGTACGAGGTGCCCTCGGGAGCGGTGAAACTCGTCCACGCGCTCGAGTTGTGGCTGACCCCCGTGCCTCCGACGAACGTCCAACCCGTCGCGGCCACGTTCTCATGGCCCGGCGCGCTGACGCCTGGTGCGTACTTGTAGTCGCCTGCAGGTACGTTGTTGAACTCGAAACCGCCGTTTTGAAACGCCGCGGCGTGGCTAACGGCGGCGAATGCCCCGAGGACAACGCCTATGCCTACCATCCGAAAGGTCGATCGCATCACTCTCCTCCAAACGCAGTACCAACCGCACCGCGTACGCCTTGACTATACAAGGTTTTTGGCACCGGGAGAGCCCGCACCCTCCTTAGCTGGTAGATTTACCGGGCTTCGAAAAGTTGGGCGATGATGGAGCATCAGTAGACTCACGGAACCCTAACAACCGCCCGTTAGAGTTGCCCCAGCCATGAAACCAACGATGGACTCCCCCAAACTGATCGTGCTCACGGTGGTCCTCGCCGCACTGGCGGCGGTGATCGTCGCCCAGGTCACACGCCTCGTACCGGCCACGCAACAGCCCGCGTACGCCAGCGAGGTCAAAATCGTTGTCGAAGGCGGCAAGCGCGTCATCACGGCCAACGGCATCCCCGAGCACGCCGTCGGTCGGTTCCCGAATGCGGGAAACCCCAACGCCATTCGGCCCCAGAACTACAAGTTCGAAGTCCCGCTGAAGCCGACTCCAGCCACACGTCAGGCCCGAGGCGCCTTGTTCGGAGTCGCCGTCAACGGCGTTCCGTTCGATCCCGGCACCGCGGAGCTTTGGAACAACGACTTCGCCTGGCACTACGAGGCGCTGAGCGGGCAGATCGCCAACGGGCGCGGACTTGGCGTCGACGCGAATTTTGCCCACGTCCAGCCCAACGGGGCCTACCACTACCACGGTCTCCCGATGGGGCTCCTCGCCAAACTCGATTACAAGAACAAGATGGCGATCGTGGGGTGGGCGGCCGACGGCTACCCGGTCTACGGAAACTACGGCACGACCGATCCGAACGACCCCAAGAGCCCGATGCGCAAGCTCACGTCGAGCTACCGCATGAAGACCGGCACCCGACCCGACGGGCCCGGCGGCGCCTACGACGGCTCCTTCGCCTCGGATTTCGAGTACGTGAAGGGAGCGGGCGACCTCGACGGGTTCAACGGCCGCACCGGGGTCACCCCGGACTTCCCCGCGGGCACTTACTACTACGTGCTAACGGATACGTTCCCGTTCATCCCGCGGCAACTCAAGGGACAGGTGGATCCCAGCTTCCTCAAACGCGAGGGTCCCGGTGGCCCCGGCGGGGGACCGGGTGGTCCCGGAGGACCTGGCCAGGGTGGACCTGGACGGCCCGGCTTTGGCGGCCCAGGCGGACCCATGGGGCCCCCTCCGGGCCTTGTGCCTGCCGACGCGCTGGGCGAGTACCTCCAACTCAGCGCGGAACAGAAAGTGCGGCTGGCCACCTACAAGAAAGCCGTCGCCGCTCTGCGCGACGCGGGCGTGATGCCCCACCTCGTCGAACCTCTGAAACTCACCTCGGGCCAGATCGAAAGGCTCGGAAAGGGTGAGAAACCCGACCAGGTGTTGACCCAGGAGCAGCGACGGATCGCGGACGGGGGGCGGGGCCCCGGTGGCGGGTAGATGAGACTCCGGATTCCCCTGTGGCTGGTCGTTGCGGTCCTTCTTCCCGCCGCGTCGATCGCGCACGACCTGAACCTCACATCGGTCCGCCTCATCGAAGGGCCCGACGGGTTCTTGGTCGTGGCGCAGACGCCCCTTTCCAAGCTTGCGGAGAGCACAGGGTGGAAGGTCGAGTCCATCGACCTCGGCCGCGCCGAGCAGGCCCTCGATGCGCGCCTCAAGTTGGATCTTGCCTCGGGCGAGCGCGTCTCGAGCCAAGTGATGCTCGATGTCGCCGGAGACAAGGTCACCCTCCAGCGGTCGTACCGAGGCGCCCTCCCGGCGGCCTCGCTTCGGGCCCGCTTCTACCCCGAGCAACCGCAATCCGTGACGGTGTTCACCGTGATTCGGAACGGGCAGGTGGTCGGCGAGACGGTCCTGGACCGGACCCACCCGGGCAGCGAGGACGCACCCTCGCGCAGCCCGTTTGTGGAGTTTCTCCTGATGGGAATCAGCCACATCGCCCAGGGGTACGACCACCTCGCCTTCATCGTCGGGCTGGTGTTGCTCGGCGGAACCGTCCGCTCGCTGCTCAAGACCGTCACGGCGTTCACCGTGGCCCACAGCATCACCCTGTCGTGCGCCGCGTTGGGCTACGCGTCGCTTTCGCCGCGCCTGGTGGAGCCGCTCATCGCGCTGAGCGTGGTCTATGTGGGCGTGGAGTACTTCCACGGCTCGCTCAAAGAGAACTGGCGGCCGGTGCTGACCTTCCTGTTCGGGCTCATCCACGGGTTCGGGTTCGCCGGGGCGTTTGCGGAGGCCGGCATCCCGCGGGAGGCGCTCCCGGTCGCGTTGGGCTCGTTCAACCTGGGGGTGGAGGTCTGCCAGGTCGCGATCATTCTGGCCACGTTCCCGCTCCTCGCCGGTCTGCTGAAGCGGCACCCGAACCCGACAGCGTGGATGAAGGCGGCCTCTGCCCTGGGCGTCATCGGTCTGGGCACGTTCTGGCTCGTGACCCGAATGATCGGCTAGCGTTCGGCCTCTTGCAACGCGTTGGCAATGGTGCGAAGGCGCGCCGCTGTGCGTTCATAGTGACGGGGGCCAATGCAAATGGAAATCGGAATGATCGGACTCGGAAGGATGGGCGCCAACATGGTGCGCCGGCTCATGAAGGGCGGGCATCGATGCGTCGTCTACGATCTCCAGCCAGGCTCCGTGAAGGCTCTCGAAGGCGAGGGCGCCGTGGGCGCGGCCTCGCTCGAAGAGTTCGTCCAAACCCTGGCGAAACCGCGCGCGGTCTGGATGATGGTCCCCGCGGGAGTCGTGGACGCGACTCTGGAAGGACTCGTTCCGCTGCTTGAGGAGGGTGACGTGCTCGTGGACGGCGGAAACTCCTACTACCACGACGACCTTCGCCGCAGCTCCGAATTGAAGCAGCGTGGAATCCACTACCTCGACGTCGGAACGAGCGGAGGCGTGTGGGGTGCGGAGCGCGGCTACTGCCTGATGATCGGGGGCGACGAGGCGGCCGTGGCTCGGCTCGACACCGTGTTCGCAACCCTGGCGCCGGGCCAGGGCGAGGTGCCGCCGACTTCCGGCCGCGAAGGCGGAACCGCGACCCGCGGCTACCTCCACTGCGGTCCGAGCGGAGCCGGGCACTTTGTGAAGATGGTGCACAACGGCATCGAGTACGGCATCATGGCTGCCTACGCGGAAGGGATGAACGTGCTGCACCACGCCAACGCGGGGAAGCGCGAGCGAACTCAAGATGCCGAGACCACCCCCCTTCGCCACCCGGAGCACTTCCAGTACGATCTGAACCTCCCGGATATCGCCGAAGTCTGGCGCCGCGGGAGCGTGATCTCCTCGTGGCTGCTCGACCTCACCGCGGCCGCGCTTCTGGACAGCCCGGGTCTCGAGAAGTTCGCTGGACGCGTGTCGGACTCGGGAGAGGGACGCTGGACCGTACAAGCCGCGGTGGACGCCTCCGTGCCGGCACCCGTCCTGAGCGCCGCCCTGTTCCAGCGGTTCAGCTCGCGAGGCGAAGCCGACTTCGCCGACAAACTGCTCTCGGCGCTTCGCTTCCAGTTCGGAGGCCACGTGGAGAAGGGAGCCGATGGCCATGAGTAAGCCCCTCTCAGGCGCGCTCGTGGTGTTTGGCGCGACGGGCGACCTCGCCCACAAGATGATCTTTCCCGCGTTGTACGCGATGAAGCGTCACGGCCACTTGAAGGTGCCGGTTCTCGGCGTCGCTTCTTCCGACTGCAGCCTCGATGATTTCCGCAAGCGCATCTCCGAAAGCGTGCGCCAGGCCGTGCCGAAGGTCGATGGGCCAACGCTGGACGCGCTGCTGGCCGCGGCAAGCTACGTCCAGGGCAACTACAACGACTTCGCGACGTTCCAACGCCTGAAGGAGGCCTTGGGCAACGTCGCGCGGCCCGCGTTCTACCTCGCGATCCCGCCCTCGCTCTTCGGCACGGTGATCCACGGGCTCGGCGATGCGGGCCTCGCCAACGATGCGCGGGTCATCGTCGAGAAGCCGTTTGGACGCGACCTCCAATCGGCCCGCGAGTTGAACCGCATCGCCCAGGCGGTGTTCCCCGAAGAGGCCATCTTCCGAATCGACCACTACCTCGGGAAGGAGGCGATCATGAACATCCTCTACTTCCGGTTCGCCAACTCCTTCCCCGAGCCCATCTGGAACCGCGACCACGTCGCCAGCGTGCAGATCACGCTCGCCGAGGACTTTGGCGTCGAGGGTCGCGGCGGGTTCTATGAAAGCGCGGGCTGCCTGCGCGACGTGGTGCAGAACCACATGTTCCAAATCGTCGCCCTCCTCGCAATGGAGCCTCCCGCGATTCGTGACTACCGTGCGGTGCATACCGAGAAAGCCAAGGTGTTTCAGGCCATGAGCCCCCTGCGGCCGGAGGACCTGGTGCGGGGGCAGTACGAGGGGTACCGGGACGAGGCGGCCGTCGCTCCCGACTCCGATGTCGAGACGTTTTGCGCGTTGCGGCTGCACATCGACTCGTGGCGGTGGGCCGGGGTCCCGTGGTACCTGCGGTCCGGCAAGCACCTCCCGGTGAAGGCCGCGGAGGTGCTGGTGCAGCTCAAGCCGCCCCCGACACCCCTCTTTGGCGACTCTGTGCCGAAGGATGGACGCGCGAACTACGTCCGGTTCCGCCTCGGACCCGAAGCGGCGGTCGCGCTTGCCGCGCGGATGAAGTTGCCCGGCGAGGAGTACTTGGGAGAGCAGCACGAGCTGTTTCTTCTCGAGGAGCTGTTTGGAGAGGAGGCGCCCTACGAGCGGCTCCTCACGGACGCCATGAAGGGGGTTTCGGCCCTGTTCACCCGACAGGACGCCCTTGAAGCCGCTTGGGCGGTGGTGGATCCGGTGCTTGAGAACCACCAGGCGGCCATTCCCTACAAGCGGGGCACTTGGGGCCCCGAAGAGGCGTCCGCGCTCATCGCCGCGGACGGCGGGTGGCACAATCCGCTTCCCGCGTCGGTGCCCGAGTGAAGCGGGACGTCCTGGTGTGCGCCGATCCTGCCGAACTTGCGACGGCGGCATCCTCCATCCTCGTCGAGGCGGCACGAAGCGCGCAGGCGGAACGAGGGGTCTTCTCGCTTGCTCTTGCGGGCGGTTCGACTCCGCTGGAGACCTATCGTGGCCTCTCCAAACACGCTTTGGATTGGGCGAGGACCCAACTGTTCTTCGGCGACGAGCGGGTGGTGCCGCCGGACGACCCGGCGAGCAACTTCGGAAGCGCACGCCGGCACCTCCTCGACCCGGCAGGGGTCCCCGCGTCGTCCGTCTTTCCGATTCCCACCGAGGGTGCGTCCGCGGACGCGTGCGCGCGTACCTACGAGGGCACCTTGCGGGCGCGCTTGATCGAGCCGCCTAAGATCGACCTTGTGCTGCTGGGTTTGGGGGAGGATGGCCACACCGCTTCGCTGTTTCCCGGGTCCTTGGCTCTGGAGACGAAGACGAGGTGGGTAGTGGCTGCTCCTCCCGGAAGACTTCCGCCCGACGTGGAGCGGATCACCCTCACTTTGCCGGTCCTCAACGCGGCCAGGCGGGTGTTGTTCCTGGTTCAAGGCGCGGCGAAGGCCGAGGTTTTACGGGAGGTTCTTGAACTCGTTCCAGGGCGTACGACGCTGCCGGCCGCTCGGGTCCAGCCCGTCGACGGGGATGTGCTTTGGCTCGTCGATCGTGCCGCGGCCGAGGGCCTCACGGAGCGCACGTCCCGCCGCCAGTGGGCAGGGTAGGTTTAGGGTGAGATCGATGACAGAACCCTCCATCCCCCACTCCCCGCTGACGGCCCTTGCGACGTGGAAGGCCCTCGCTGCGCATCGGCAGTCGATGACGCGCCTGTCTCTGCGCACGCTCTTTGCCAACGAGCCCTACCGCGCGGAGAAGATGTCGGTGGAAGTCGACGACCTGTTGTTCGACTACTCCAAACACTTGGTGACGGACGAGACCCTGGGACTCTTGATCGCTTTGGCGGTGGAAACGGGGCTGCGTGAGCATATCGACGCGATGTTTCGGGGCGACCGTATCAACACGACCGAGGATCGCGCGGTGCTCCATGTGGCGTTGCGCGCTCCGCGCGGCACCTCCATCGAGGTCGACGGCGAGGACGTCGTCCCCCATGTGCACGCGGTGCTGGACAAGATGGGCGCGTTCGCGCGCGCGGTCCGGGAGGGTCAGTGGACCGGCCATACGGGCAAGCGGATCCGCAATGTGGTGAACATCGGGATCGGCGGTTCGGATCTGGGGCCGGTGATGGCGTACGAGGCGTTGCGCCACTTCAGCGATCGCAATCTCACCTTCCGGTTCGTTTCCAACGTGGATGGAACGGACTTTGCCGAGGCCGTGCTCGACCTCGACGCGGAGGAGACGCTGTTCATCGTCTCCTCCAAGACCTTCACCACGTTGGAGACGATGACCAACGCGCAGACGGCCCGCGCCTGGGCGCTCGAGAAACTCGGAGACGAGGCGGCCATCGCCAAGCACTTCGTGGCCGTCTCCACCAACGAGGACGGAGTGGCTCGGTTCGGCATCGATCCCCGGAACATGTTCGAGTTCTGGGACTGGGTCGGAGGACGATACTCGATGTCCTCGGCGATCGGGCTCTCCACGATGATCGCGATCGGGGACGCTCGGTTCCGGGAGATGCTCGACGGCATGCACCGGATGGACGAGCACTTCCGCACCGCCCCGTTCGAGCGCAACGTGCCGGTGCTGATGGGTTTGCTGGGCGTGTGGTACGCGGATTTCGTCGGGGCGCGCACGCTGGCCGTGCTGCCTTACGAACAGTATCTCAAACGGTTCCCCGCCTACCTGCAGCAGTTGGCGATGGAGAGCAACGGAAAGCACGTCACCCGCCACGGAAGGGAGGTCGACTACGCGACCGGGCCGGTCGTGTGGGGCGAGCCCGGGACGAACGGACAGCACTCCTTCTACCAACTCATCCACCAGGGGACGGAGCTGATCCCGTGCGATTTCATCGCCTTTGTCCAACCGCTGTGGGATCTGGGACGTCACCACGAGGTGCTTCTGGCAAATGCGATCGCGCAAGCGGAGGCGCTCGCGTTCGGCAAGAGTGCCGAGGAGGTCGCCGAAGAAGGCACGGCGCCCGAGCTGGTGCCCCACCGCACGTTCGCCGGCGACCGTCCGTCAACCATGATCCTCATGGACCGGCTCACCCCGCGCAGCCTGGGCATGCTGGTGGCGATGTACGAGCACAGCGTGTTCACGCAAGGATCGATCTGGGGGATCGATTCGTTCGACCAGTGGGGGGTCGAGTTGGGAAAGGTCTTGGCCCAGCGGGTCCTTCCCGAGCTTGAGTCCCGTGCGGAGCCGGACCTGGCGCATGACGCCTCCACCAACTCGCTGATCCGGCGCTGCCGGGAGCGACGGGCATGAGCGGTCTGACCGCGCCGCTTCGGTTCGAGCCCATCTTCCAGTATCGCCTTTGGGGCGGACGGCGGCTGGAGCGCGTCCTGGAGACCCCGCTTCCCGGGGAGGGCCCGATCGGGGAGGCTTGGGTGCTGAGCGATCGGGACGACTTCCCGAGCGTGGTGGCCGACGGGGCTTTCCAAGGACGCACGCTTTCGGACCTCGTGCAGGAGCACCACGCCGCGATTCTGGGACGGTTTTCCAGTCGCTACGAGCGCTTTCCGCTTCTGCTGAAGTTCCTCGATGCGCGCGAGATGCTTTCGGTTCAGGTTCATCCGTCGGACGACCAGGCCGACCTGCTTCCGCCGGGCGAGCGCGGCAAGACCGAGGCGTGGGTGGTGCTCGAGGCCGACGCGGACAGTGCGATCTCCGCCGGCCTCAAGCCTGGGACCACGCCCACCAAGCTGAAGGCGGCGCTTGCCGAGGGCTCGGTCGAACCGTTGCTCCATCGCTTCGTGCCCAAGGCCGGCGACGGGGTGTTCCTCCAGTCGGGAACCGTGCACGCGTTGGGCGGGGGCGTCATGGTGTTCGAGGTGCAGGAGAACAGCGACGTGACGTTTCGCCTCCACGACTGGGGAAGGGTCGACGCCAAGACGGGAAGCCCCCGAGAGCTTCATATCGAACAGGGGCTCCGGAGCATCGACTTTGACCGCGGGCCCGTGGATCCGGTGGACGCAGGGGCAGATCCGCTGTTCGATTGCGAGCACTTTCGGGTTTGGCGAAGACAGGGGGCGGATCCGTTTGCTGTCGGTGAGACCGATGAACCGCGGGTGCTGGTGTGTTTGGAGGGCTCCGCCGAGGTGTCGGGTACTTCGTTGCGCTCGGGGGACGTGGTGTTGTTGCCCGCCTCGCGGGGCAGGTGCACGTGCCGCCCGGTGGGAATGGCCAACGTGCTCGAAATCGCGTTGTAAACACTCTGGGAGTGCGCGCGCTTGCGCGTCGCCCTGAACCCGCCGGGCTCGCCCGGCGCCTTGGTGGTCGCCGCAAGCGGCTCGGTGAAAGGCGACGCGCAAGCGCGCACCTCGGTGCCGCCCGCTCGACGGGCGTGCGCCGAAGGCGAAGCCCGGCGAATGCAGGGCGACGCGCAAGCGCGCGCACTCCCAGGGGTGCCACGCCCGCTCGACGGGCGTGCACCGGGCGAGCCCGGTGAGTGCAGGGCGACGCGCAAGCGCGCGCACTCCCAGGGGTGCCACGCCCGCTCGACGGGCGTGCGCCGGGCGAGCCCGGTGAGTGCAGGGCGACGCGCAAGCGCGCGCACTCCCAGGGGGCCACGTCCGTTCGAGTTAGTGCGGCCAGGCGAGGTCTGCTGGCTTCACACCTTTGCGGAACCCGTCGAACCCGAAGGGGCTGGGTTGGTACGGTCCGACGAGGTCGACATCGGCCCTCGATGGAACGTCGAGACCAACCCCCCAGTACGCGGCGTTGACCAACAGTCGTCGAAGGTCTTCGTTCAGCAGGTCGGTGGCGGCGCCCATCGTGGTCGTGAAGACCTTCCCGAACCCGTTCCGTGGAGCGCGGGTCCATGCCACGGGCATCATGGGCTCGTTGAGCGGCTGTTCCGTGCCTTGGGCGGTCTTCTTTCGGCCCGTGGCCGGCGGATCGTCGGGGCCCATGCCTTCCACGACCTGACCGCGGACCAACACCTCGGCGTCCGTGGGTGGAGATGCCTCGTAAACGTCGGTCGTGCAAAACAGGTCGTGAACGCCGTTCAGAAGCGGGGCGTCCTTCGCGACCGGGACGCCCCGGGTCGCCTGTTTGCCGTGGACGCCCCAGTGGCTGATCCACGTTTCACCCAACACGTGGCGCCCGAAGCCGCCCGGCCATTCGCCGCTCCGCCACCCGAATCGGCGATAGGGGCTGGGCGAGTCGGCTGGGTAGTCGAAGGCGTGGGTGCTGGTCCGCAACGCAACGATCGGTTTGCCTGAGGCCAGGTAATCCGCGAAGTGCCGCAACTGCGCGTCGGGCCATTGGCGAAACCGCAGGAGCATGACGCACAGGTCGGCCGAGTCGAGCGCTTCCATGCCGGGCTGGTGGTCGTGGCGGTTGGGGTCGATCGTTCCGTTCGGGCCGATCGAGAACAGAACCGTGCATTTGAAGCCGTGCCGGAACGCGAGGATGCGGGCGAGTTGGGGCAAGCCCTCTTCCGAGCGATACTCCTCGTCGCCTGCCAAAAACACGACGTGCTTGCCTTGGCCCGGCCCCGAATTCCCTTCGTAAACCACCCAGGAGCGTTGCGTCGGCAGGGTGGTCAGAGCAAGCGCTGCGAGCGCGGCGAGAAGCATGGATCGAGCATAAAGCATCGGGCCCGAAGAGTGCACTCTCCGGGCCCGGTTGGGTTAGACCTTGCGTCGGCGTCGCAGCAGTGCGGCGGCGCCGAGTCCGAGCGCGACCATGGTCGTCGGCTCGGGAACGACCTGCAACTCGAAGTACTGGTTGCCCGCGAACTGGTTGAAGTTGACGCCGCTGAGCGACCCGGTGAAGCCACCCGCGCCGTCACCGCCCAGGTTGCCCTGCGGTGCGGCGAGACCTCCCAGAATCTGGTTCGAGAGGTAGTTGTGGTCGCCGTTATTGATCATCGCGGCGATCCGGATCGTAGATCCGGGAGTCGGGTTGCCAAGATCGGCGAGCGAGATCGAGAACTCCATGCCGGTCGTCACGGCGAGGGCCGCGCCAGCGTCCGCAGCTTCCGTCCCTCCAATCACTCCGCCCGCGTTGTTGTCGTTGATCGCGAAGAACAGGTCTTGGGACAGCGACGAGCCCGAGGCGTTGGGCCCGACGTTGCCGGCGTTGATCTGCCCGGCGGCGACCAGGCCCGCAGGGTTTCCGCTTGTGCCGGTGGCCCCCGCGACCATCGCGCTCACACCGCCCTGACGGTTGATGAAGTCGACTTGATACGGTCCCGGTGTGCCGCCTCCGCCCCACCTCGAGAAGAGGTGATAGTCCGCGGCGAAGCCCGTATCGAAGGTGAGACCGCCCATGTTCTGGCTGATCCAACTACTTCCGGTGAAGAAGTCGTACTGCGGCGTACCGCTCAGGGTGTTTTCACCGCCGGCGACCGAGTCGATGAAGATGTCGAGCTTGTTGAAGTTGGGCTCGTGGTTGCCGGTGAGCATCAGGAACAGGCGCCCGCCGGAGATCGTGGCGTAAGCGGCATCCAGTTCGCTGCCCCCGAGGTTTCCGGGAGGTGCGGCATCTCCAAACTGGGTCTGGACGGACTGGACGGCGAGCGCAGACCCGTACGCACCGTCGAGCGTCCCGTCAACGGTCTGGGCGCCCACCGAACATGCGGCGGCAAGGAGCGCCAAGGGCGGGAATAAGCGAAATCGAATCATGATTCTCCTCTTTTCGACTATGCCCACGGGCCAAACGCCCGGGGTCGTCGCAAAATCCTAACACCCCAATCATACACAACTGTGGAGTTCGAACGAACCCGGGCAAAGAGCTAATCGGGATCGCAAACCAGGCGAAAACCGGCAAAAGGTGCGTCCGCCAGCCACCAACGACTCTTGGGAAATTGCGGATCGGTCTCCTGCCACTTCAGGGACCAGTAGCGCCGGGTTCCGGGGTTGACCTCTGCCGCGGGATCGCGGAACGTGCCCCCACACAGCACGGGCTTGCCCTCCATGTCGGTGGCCCACTCGCCGACGTTGCCGAGCATGTCCTGGAGACCCCACGCGTTGGCGGCCTTCTCTCCGACAGGGTTGGTGTACCCATCGCTGTTGTCCGCGTACCAGGCTTGTTTGTCCAGCGCGTCCTTCTCGATCTTCCACTCGCCGGTTTGGCCGGCCCGACAGGCCAACTCCCACTCCGCTTCGGTCGGCAGGCGATACTTCTTCTTCGTGCTCTGCGAGAGCCACCGGCAGAACATCTCCACGGTCGTGAAGCTCACGTTGATCGTCGGGAACCCGTTGTGTCCCCAGCCAAGGTCGGGAAGGATGTAGCTTCGGCTGGGCCGGGCGATCGCGTCGGGCCCGAACTCGGTCTGGTCGTACGAAGGAGAGGGTGGGCCGCTTGCGATGAACACGTCGAACGCCTCCCAGGTCGTTTCGGTTTTGGCCATGAAGAACGGCTTGACCTCGACCGTCTTGCCCCCGATCGTGACGGTGCCTCCCGGAATGGGCAGCATCTCGACCTTCACCAGGGAATTGGGTAGGGTTTCGGTGTAGGGCTTGGCTCCCGTTTGGGATGCGGGCGTCTGGGCGGACGTTGCCGCCACCACCCCGGCCAACGTCCCGAGGGCAAGCGCCCAGCCCGCCCAAGGCCGGAAGATGATGCGCGCAATGACAGTTGTTCGTTCTATGCTCATGGTTGGTTGCTTGCTCGGTTTGGGACTCGCTCTGCTCGGCGCCGCGCCGCAGAGTCAGCCACTGTCTCGTTTTACCTACACCGAGTACCACATGGGTGTCGATGCCCGCCTGGTTGTGTACGCATCGGACCAAGCCGCTGCGGAAGCGGCCTGCACGGCGGCTTTCGCCCGGATCGCCGCACTCGACGCGATCATGAGCGACTACCGTCGCGACAGCGAACTCAACCGCCTTTGCGAGAAGGCTGGCGGGCCCCCTGTGAAGGTCTCTTCCGAACTGTTTGACGTCTTGGCCCGCGCCCAGGAGTTGGCAAAACGATCCGGAGGGGCCTTCGACGTGACCGCCGGCCCGGTGATCGCGCTTTGGCGCGCGGCCCGCAAGACGGGTGCGCTTCCGTCCGAAGAGGATCTGAAGCAGGCTCGGAAGTTGGTGGGTTGGAAGAAGATGACCCTCGACCCAAAGGCAAGGACGGTCCGGCTTGCCGTGACGGGGATGCGCCTCGATTTGGGCGGCATCGCCAAGGGCTACGCCGACGACGAGGCCCAGCGCGTGTTGCGGGAGCGCGGCATCACGCGCGCGCTGGTCGAGATGGGCGGCGACATCGTGGTGAGCGAGCCCCCTCCCGGCGCCGAAGGGTGGACGATCCGCGTGCCCAACGCCGGCGACGACCACGGCCCGAAGGACCTCGTGTTCGCCCGATGCGCCGTCTCCACTTCGGGAGACACCGAGCAGTTCACGATCATCGGCGGGGTGCAGTACTCGCACGTCGTCGATCCAAGGACGGGCCAGGCGCTCACCAACCGCGTGCAGGCGACGATCGTCGCGCCGAACGGTCTGACCTCCGACCCCCTCGCCACGGTGTTGACCGTGGTCCGGGAGAAGGAGCGGGCCAAACTGCTAAGAGCCTATCCGGGAACGAAGATGTACCTGCGCGTGCTGGGCGGGTAGGCCCCACGACAAACGACAAACGACGAACGATCAATACTCCCGTCCGGGCTTCTTTCCGGGCTCGGGGATCGGATAGCGGCCGTCGGGGCCGGGCATCAGCGGCGACGGGGCGTCGCTGGTCTGCTTGTCGAGCCCCGGGGCGAACTCGTGCGGGCAATCCAGCATCTGCTGGTAGGTGATCAGCTCGCCGGTGTGGGCGGCCATCCGCCCCATGCTCGTCACCATGCTCGCCTGTACGCCGCGCTTGACCTCGTTGTACGGCTTGTCGGCGCGGATCGCGGCGATCAGCTCGTCCCACTCGTTCTGGTACGGATTCGTGTTGTCTTTCGACTGCCAGACCACCTTCGAGGAGTCCGGGTTCTGGCCGCTGTAGATCGCCGCAGGCCCGCCGCAGTCGTTGGCGCGCGCCGCGATCGCGACCCCCTTGGTGCCGTGCACGTAGCTCGAGTAGATGCCGTGGGCTCCGGCGACGCACCGGCCGTCGAAGTAGAACTTGCTTCCGTCCTCGAACGTGTACTCCACCGAGTAGGTGTCGAAGTTCTGGTCCACGAACGGGATGCCGTCCGCGTTGGTCTTGTAGTGGCGGCCGCCGAGGGCTTGCGCGCTGACGGGCCACGCGTTCTTCATCCAGCACAGGTGGTCGACGTGGTGGATGTAGAAGTCGCTGAAGCACCCGCCGCTAGCCCAGAGGAAGCTGTGGAACCGGCGGATCTGGTAGTCGAGATGGCTGATGTCGTCCGGCTTGGGCAGGGACTCGAAGAACCCGGCGGGGCCGTGCATGCGGTAGCCGCGCATGAGGACGATGTCGCCCAGTTCGCCGTTCTGGATGCGCTCGTGCAGCTCTTGGAGCCCGTGCGCGTGGCGCGACATGAGGCCCACGCCGACCTTGAGGTTCGCCGCAGAGGCTTGTTCACCCAACTGCATCATGCGTTTGCATGTCGGGCCGTCCACCGTGACCGGCTTCTCCATGAACACGTTCAGCTTCTTCGAGATCGCGTGCCCGAAATGCACCCACCGAAACGCGGGCGGCGTGGTGAGGATGACGACGTCTCCGGGCTTGAGGCACGCCATCGCCTTCTGGTACGCGTCGAAGCCCAGGAAGCGCCGGTCCGGCGGAACGTCCATCTTGTCGCCCAGTCCCTTGCTGAGGTTGTCGTAGCTGCTCTTGAGCCGATCTTCGAACAGGTCGGCCATCGCCACCAGCTTGATGGGGCCGCTCGTGGTGGAGACCGCGTTGACCGCCGCGCCGCTGCCCCGGCCGCCGCAACCGACCAAGGCGACCTGGATCATGTCGCTGCCTTGGACGTGGACGTTGGGCAGGCGGAATCCGGACACCGCCGTGGCGGCAGCCAGACCTCCCGTCGCTTGCAGGAACTGTCGTCTCGAAGGGGTGATCTTATCAGTGCTCATGGTTTTGCTCGCTACTCCATTTCGAGCCTACCAAATCGCAAGTCGCGTTGCGTTCCTTTTTCGCAATCTCAATCCAACGAGAGGTTCGACCCCCTTGGCTCGGGAGGCCTCCAATGAGCCATAGTGGAGCCATTGGCGGTGAAATCGGAGAGCATGAAATCGACCAGCAGGGAAAGCGCACAGATCCCCGCGCCTAGCCTCTGGGATTCGTTTTTCGCGGGCAACCGCCGCGCGTGCGCGCGCCTGATCACGCTCATCGAGAACGATCCGCGCCTCGTCCCCACCGTGCGGGATCGATTGATGCCGAAGCTCGGCAAAGCCGTCCGGATCGGCATCACCGGCCCGCCCGGCGTGGGAAAGAGCACCCTCACCGCGACCGTGGCGCTGGGTTTGGCGGACCAGGAGCACCGCATCGGAGTGGTCGCGGTCGATCCTTCGAGCCCCTTCACCGGCGGGGCGTTCATGGGCGACCGGGTGCGCATGGAGAAGCTGGTCGGCGACCACCGGATCTTCCTGCGGTCCCTGGCGTCGCGCGAAGGGCACGGCGGACTGTCGCCCGCGACACCGTACGTCGCCGACGTTCTCGAAGGATTCGGCATGGACCGCATCCTCATCGAGACCGTGGGGGTCGGCCAAGCAGAGCTCGACGTCATGTCGTGCGTGGACATCGTCGTGCTGGTGCTTCAGCCCAGCACGGGGGATGCGATCCAAACCCTCAAGGCTGGGATTATCGAGGCCGCGGACCTGATCGTCGTCAACAAAGCCGATTTGCCCGGGGTCGAGACCGTTCTGCAATCGCTTCGATTCCTGTTCAGTTTGGGAGGCCCTCGACCGCACAAACCCATTCCTCCCGTGCTTCGGGTGTCCGCCCAGAACAAGGAGGGGATCGACAAGCTCGTTGCCGAGATCGAGCGTCAGGCGGAGGCCCTCGTGGAATCCGGTCGGCACGACGAGTTGCGCCAGGAGCGTATGGAACGGGAGATCCGCGAACGCATCCAGCAACACTTGTGGCGCCAGGTGGAGGAGCTCACCGGGGCCGAGGCCGAGATCCGAACCAAGGCGGAGGAGCTTGTCAAGTCGGGCGAATCCCCGTATACCTATGTGCGCGACGCGTGTTCCAAGATAGAGATAAGCCGAAGGACGGCGAAAAAACATGGCCGAAAAGACGATTGACACCCAGACCGGCGCGCCCGTGCGCGAGGCAGACTACACCACCGTTTCCGGGCGGCCGGTGAAGCCCCTCTACACCGAGCACGACGTGCACGCCGAAGACCTGCACGCCCAACTGGGCCTTCCCGGCCAGTACCCCTACACGCGCGGCGTGCACCCGACGATGTACCGCGGCAAGCTCTGGACGATGCGCCAGTTCGCGGGCATGGGCAACGCCGAGCAGACGAACGAGCGGTTCAAGTTCCTCTTGGCCAGGGGGCAGACGGGGCTCTCCACCGCCTTCGACAACCCCACGCTTTACGGCTGGGACTCGGACCATCCGCTTTCGGAAGGCGAAGTGGGCAAGACCGGCGTGGCCGTGGACTCGCTGGCCGACATGGAGCGGCTCTTCGACGCCATCCCGCTCGATCAGGTCTCCACCTCGATGACGATCAACGCGCCGGCGGCGTGGATCTTCACGATGTTCCTGGCCAACGCCGAGAAGCAGGGCATCCCGTTCGCCAAGCTGCGCGGCACGCTGCAGAACGACATCCTGAAGGAGTACATCGCGCAGAAGGAGTGGATTTTCCCGCCCGAGCCGCACCTGCGGATCATCACGGACCTGTTCGCGTTCTGCGCCGACCACGTGCCGCAGTGGAACACGATTTCCATCAGCGGCTACCACATCCGCGAGGCCGGCGCCACGGCCGCGCAGGAGCTGGCGTTCACGCTGATGGACGGGTTCACCTACGTCGAGCACGCGATCGAAGCGGGGCTGGACGTCGACGAGTTCGCCCCCCGGCTCTCGTTCTTCTTCAACTCGCACCTCGACTTCTTCGAGGAGATCGCCAAGCTCCGCGCGGCCCGGCGTATCTGGGCGCGGCACATGAAGGAGCGCTACGGCGCGAAGAACCCGCGGTCGTGGCTCTGCCGGTTCCACGTGCAGACTGCCGGATGCAGCCTGACCGCGCAGCAACCCGAAGTCAACATCGTCCGCACCGCTCTCGAGGCGCTTGCCGGAGTGCTCGGCGGCTGCCAAAGTCTGCACACGAACTCGATGGACGAGGCGCTCGCCCTTCCTTCGGACAAGGCTGTGGAGATCGCGCTGCGCACGCAGCAGGTCATCGCGTTCGAGAGCGGCGCGGCGAACGTGGCCGACCCGCTGGGCGGTTCGTTCTTCGTCGAAGCGCTGACCCGCGAGATCGAGGAGGACGCCGAGCGTTACTTCAAGCAGATCGAAGAGATGGGCGGCATGGTCAAGGCCATCGAAAAGGGCTATCCGCAGCAGGAGATCACCCACGCGGCCTTCGAGTATCAGCGCGCTCTCTCGGAGAAGACCAAGGTGATGGTGGGCGTCAACGAGTTCGTCAACGAGGACGAGACGCTTGAGATTCCGATCCTCGAGATCGACGAGGCCGTGGAGCCCGACCAGATCGCGAAGGTGAAGGCTGTCCGCGAGAATCGCGACAACGTGGCGGTCAAGGACCGGCTCGACAAGCTCGAAAAGGCCGCACGGACCAAGGAAAACCTGATTCCGCACCTGCTCGACTGCTCGAGGGCCTATGCGACCGAGGGCGAGATCACACAGGCGCTGATCAACGTGTTTGGGGAGTATCGGGAGGATTCTTTCTTCTAGGAGCGGCAATGAGCGAGGTTCCGATCAAAGTGGTGGTGGGCAAGCCCGGCCTCGACGGGCACGACCGCGGGGCGAAAGTCGTCGCGCGGTCGTTGGTGGAGGCGGGGATGGAGGTCGTCTATCTCGGCCTGCGGCAGACGCCGGAGTCGATCGTCGCGGCGGCGCTCGAAGAGGACGCCGACGTCATCGGCTTGTCGGTGCTTTCGGGCGCGCACATGACGCACTTCAAGCGCATCCGGGCGCTGATGCTGGAAGAGGGCATCGGGGATCGCCTGCTGACCGGCGGCGGCATCATTCCCACGAAGGATCAGGAGACCCTGACCAAGCTGGGCGTGGGACGCCTGTTCGGCCCGGGGGACGACCCGGGCGATATCGTGGACTACATCCGCGATTGGGTGAAGACCCATCCGCGCGAAGAGGTGCACTAATGGACTTCCATCTGGACGACGAGATCCACCTCGTTTGGGAGGAGGCCCGCAAGTTCGCCGAGGGGCGCCTCGCAGCGAGGGTCGAGGAGTTGGACGAGAAGCAGGAGGTCAATCACGAGGCCCTGCGCGAACTCGGACAACTCGGCTTTATGGGCATGACCGTGGCCGAGGAGTATGGCGGCACGAATTTGGGGGCGCTTGCCTACGTGGGGGTCATGATCGAACTGAGCAAGATCGACGCGGGCACCTCTGTGGCGGTCTCGGTCCAAAACTCGCTGGTGAACGACACGATCGGCAAGTGGGGAACGGACGAGCAGAAGGGCACCTATTTGCCGAAACTCGCCAGCGGCGAGTGGATGGGCTGCTTCTCGATCACCGAAGCGGGGGCGGGAAGCGACCCCGGGTCCCTCAAGGCCGTGGCGGTGCGCGAGGGCGACGAGTTCGTGCTGAACGGCACCAAGAACTTCACCACGAACGGCGGGTTCGCCGACGTGATCATCGGCTTTTTCCAGACCGATCCCGACAAAGGCGCGAAGGGCGTTTCGGCGTTTCTAATCCCCAGTTCGACCCCCGGGTTCAAGGTCGGGCGGCACGAGAACAAGCTCGGGATCCGCACGTCGAGCACCACCGAGATGGTCTTCACGGACTGCCGCGTGCCCGCCAGCGCGATGCTGGGCATCGAGAACAAGGGTTTGAACGTCGCGCTCACCACGTTGGATGGCGGACGCATCGGCATCGCGGCGCAAGCCGTGGGCATTGCCGAGGGGGCCCTCAACGAGGCGATCAAGTACGCGAAGGACCGCAAGCAGTTCGGACACAAGATCTCGGAGTTCCAGGCGCTTCAGTTCATGATCGCCGACATGGCCACCGAGGTCGAGGTCGCCAAGACCATGCTCTACCGCGTGGCGTGGATGAAGGACCAGCACATCCGGCACACGAAGGAGTCCGCGATGGTCAAGCTGTTCGCGGCGGAGATGGCGCACCGCGTGTGCCACAAGGCGCTCCAGATCCACGGTGGCTATGGGTTTATGAAAGAGTTCCCCGTCGAGCGCCTGTACCGCGACCAGCGGATCACAGAGATCTACGAGGGCACGAGCGAGATCCAGCGCGTCGTCATCGCCAGGGCCATGTTGGGCGACTAAGACAGGGCAGCCGGCTACAGGATGCCCATGGGGCCGGCCGGGATGTAGCTTTGCAGCATCTTGAGGTAGTTGGCGCGGACGAACGCTCCAGGCTCGCCGCACTTTTCGAGGCTCATCGAGCCCTTCATCTGCTCCACCGACTCGAAGTCGTGCTTCTCCATCCACCGTTTCACGCCGTCCAGCATCGTGCGCAGGTGGCGCTCCCCGTGGCGTAGGAGCGCCGAGGTCGTCATCACGGCGTCGGCGCCCGCCATGACGTACTTGAGAACCTCCGTGGCGCTCTCCACGCCGGTGGTGGCTGCCAAGGAACACTCGAGACGGCCGTACAAGACGGAAATCCACAGCAGCGGAAGCCGGATCTCGATCGGGTGGCTGAGTTCGAGCCTCGACTCCACCACGCGGCCTTCGATGTCGAAGTCGGGTTGGTAGAAGCGGTTGAACAGGACGAGGCCACTCGCTCCGGCGTCCACCAGCCGCTTGGCCATATTGCCCGTCGCCGTGAAGTAGGGGGACAGCTTGACCGCGATCGGGACATCGACCGCCTCCCGTACGTTCGCGACCACGTTCACGTACTGCTGCTCGATCTCTTCGGTGGTCAGCTCGAGGTCGACGGGCAGGAAGAAGAGGTTCAGCTCCAGCCCGCGCGCGCCAGCTTCGACCATGTCGCGCGCGTACTGGATCCAGCCCAGTTCGGTGATGCCGTTGAGGCTGGCGATGATCGGGACTTCGACGGCCTTGGACGCCTGGTAGATCAGCTCGAGGTAGGCGTCCGGACCCACGTTGTACTCGTCCGCCAAGGGGAAGTAGTCCAGCGACTCGGGCGAACTGTAGGTGCTCCTGCCCATGAGGAACTCCATGGTCTCCTGCTCGTTGCGGATCTGCTCTTCGAACAGGGAGAAGAGCGTGATCGCCGCAGCGCCGGCGTCGGCAAGGCGCTTGATGCCGTCCACGTTCTTCGATTGGGGAGACGAGGAGGCGACGAGGGGATGGGGGAGTTCGAATCCGAGGTAGGTCGTCTTGAGATCCATCGTGCGTTCCTTGGCGTGCCGGTGCTCGCTTGTCCTGGGGCCGATCTGGCGACAACGACAGGCAAGGCGGCAGGGCACCCTTGACTGCAGGGTAGCTCCGGCGGTCGCCATCCGGCGGACATGCTTTCATTGTCCACCGATCGCACCTCAGCGCCGGGGGATCGGTATGCTTGCATCGAAATGGCGAGGCTGGCGTTCAGCACGATCGGGCTTCTGAGGTCCCCAATGGGCGATCCGGAGGTACAGGGATTCGTCGATCGGTTCCAAGCGGTCTTCGAGGCAGCCGAGGCGAGCAAGGGGTTCGTCGACCGATCGCGGCGAAGCTACCCCAACATGGAGCACTCCTGGGGCCAACTCGTGCCGCCTCGCTACTACGAGGCGATCGGAGAGCCGCGCCGCCTTCCCATGACCCTGTCGGTTTGGGATGATCTCGAGTCCGTGGCCGCTTACGCCTACCACGGAGCGCACGGCGAAGCGATGTCCCAGCGGCGGGAGTGGTTCGAACCGACCGGACGGCCCGGATTCGTGGCGTGGTGGATTCCCGACGATCACGTCCCGACGTTCGAGGAGGCGGCCGCGCGGATGTCCCAGCTGGACGTGTGCGGCCCGTCGCCGGAGGCCTTCAATTTCAAACAGCCGTTCGGCCCGGATGGGGCGCCGCGCCCCCTCGATCGGGTTGCGGTGCGCGCGAAGATCGATGCCAATTCAGGCTGATTCGAAGAACAGGGATGGCTGGGCTTAGAACGCAGATCCGAGTTGGATGCGTTCGGCAAGTTGCCCCGCCACACCGGTGAACTCGGTCCCGTCCCGGTCGAGCCAGTCCAACATCTTCCGAACGCTTGCCGTGGCAAGACAGATGCTGCTGTCTGCCGCACCATAGTAGACGCGAAGCGTATCGCCATCTGAAGCGAGTGTGGTTCCACAAGGGAAGACCGCGTAGCCCACGTCGCCAGCAACCTCGTACGGCGCCTCGGGGCCGAACATCCAGGACTGGCTCCGGATGAGACACGTCTGAGGATTCTCAAGGTCGAACAGGGCCAGGCCGAGCCGGTAGATGGAGCCGGACGCGTGGTGGCGGACCCCGTGGTACATCACCAGCCAACCTCGCTCGGTTTCGATCGGAGGCGGCGACAGGCCGATCTTGTTGGCATCCCACCACGCGCCGCGGCGGGCAGGCAAGAACATCATGTGCCCTCCCCAGTTCCGAAGGTCGGGAGAGAAAGACAGCCACATGTGGGCCCCCGAGGGGCGGTGGATCAGGGCGTACTCGCCGTTGAATCGGCGCGGCAGGAGCGCGGCGTCCTTGTCGTCGGCCTGCATCACCAGTCCGAAGCGTTCGAACTTCTTGAAGTCGCGGGTCGCCGCGATCGCCACTCCGGGCCCGGACTTCCCAAAGGCTGTGTACGTGACGAGGTATTCCCCCAACTCGGGCATGAAGGTGATGCGCGGGTCCTCGATGCCCCAAAGCTCTTCGGGATAGTTGATGGGGTCGGGCGAGAAGGTGGGCTCGTCGTCAATGGTCCAACCGTCGATGCCGTTCTCGGAACGCGCGGCACAGAGATGGGAGATCCCCCGTCGGTCTTCCGCTCGGCAAAGGAGCAGCGTGGTGCCGTCGGCGAGCAGGGTCGCACCCGGGTTGAAGACGCTGTGGACTGGGTAGGGCCAATCCGCCGCTGTCAAGATGGGGTTGTTGGGGTGCCGCTCGAGCAAGACCTCAAACTGGTTTGATTTCATGCGAGAAGGTCTCCATGGGGCGGGTTCGAATGGAATGAGGGGTCTTGCGAAGTTCCGCCAATGCCATGAGGTAGGAAAGGGTCGACTCGGCACCCTGGTTGCGATTGACCCGCTCGGCATGAAGGCCGTCGCAGCAGCCGCCCGTGCTCGGATCGTAGGCTGGCAGTCCGAGCATGTTTTCGCCTAGGAACCAACGGAATGCCCGCAGGGCCTCGGATCTCCAGACGGGGTTGCCAGTGAGAGTGCCCGCCGCGAGACACGCGGAGACGGAGCCCGCCGCCTCGATCGGCTGCTGGTCGAACATACTGCGCTCTTCGCCGCGCAGGTAGAAGCCGTTCGAACCGATGGGCGCGAAGACTCCGCCTGGGCCGGTCTGGATGTCCATGAGCCACGCGAGCGAGTCCAGCCCCGCATCGCTCATGGCCTGGTTCTCAAGGGTGTGTCCCGCGACGAGCAAGGCTTGGGCGAGGCGGGCGTTGGCGTAGGTGAGTCGATGTTCGAACCAGGGCCACTCGGGGCTCTGGGACGTTTGGTAGGCGGTCCAGAGTCGATCGGCCATCGTCCGGAGCAGAAGCCGCATCTTGGGATCGCTGTCTGGCGCAAGCAGGTATTCGCCGATTGCCAAGACGCCGTACGCCCAAGTGCGAAGGCTCGTCGTTTCCAAGAGTGCGGGGGCGCCCAGCTCGAAGAGGTTGCGGGCCAGATGGCGCCGGGATGCGATCTCGCACCGGCGGGCCGTGACGCCAAGAGCCCAGAGTGCCCTTCCATGCGAGTCTTCCGAACCTGCGGATTCGAGCCACCGCCGGTCGAAGCTCATGAAGTTTCGGAACCGGCCGTTGTCGGGGTTGTACGCGTGGTGGACGAAGCTGAGGTAGCGGCTCTGGAGTCGAGCCGTCCTCGCCGAAAGCGGCTTGAGTTCGGCCAAGAACACGGTGTACAGAAGCGCCCGTGCGTTGTCGTCGACGCAGTACCCCTCCGGGCGGTTGGGAATGGCGAAGTTCGCGTGCTGGAGGATGCCCGTGTCGTCGCTGAGATCGTGGAGGTGGTCGAGTCGAATCGAGGGGAGCGATTCCGGCGACCACCTGGAGAGCTGCGTCGGATGCACCAGCTCCCGAAGCCTCTCGGAGCTCTCTCGGCTCGCTCGGGCGAAGGATTCGAGATACCTCCGTCCCACTTCGGGCCACAGCATTTGGCGGCCGTAGTCGGCGGCGCGCCGGCCCATCTCGAGGCGCTCCTCGGGGCTCGATTGGATCGCACACACCTCCTTGGCGATCGCTTCGGCGTCCCGAAACGGCACGAGCCTGCCTCTGCCCTCGGCAAGCAGCTCTTCGGCGTACCAGTAGGGCGTGGAAATGACCGCCTTGCCCGCCCCAACGGCATACGCGAGCGTTCCCGACGTGATCTGGTGGGGGTTCAGATACGGGGTGATGTACAGGTCCATCGCGGCCAGGTAGTCGACCAGCTCTTCGCTGGTCACGAACCGATCGACGAAGCGGATGTTTCCTGCCACGCCAAGGCGTTCGGCGAGCGCGACCAGGCTTTCGCGATAGCTCTCGCCTGCCGAGGCGCGAACGTTCGGGTGCGTTGCGCCCACAACGAAGTAGGTCGTCCCCGGGTGGGTGCGCACGATCTCGGGCATCGCCTCGATCACGTACTGAATGCCCTTGTCCGGCGAGAGAAGGCCAAAGGTGAGGATCATCGGACCCTCGATTCCCAGTGTCGCGCGGAAGTCCGAACCCGCCGCTTGGGCGATGTCGGGAATCCCGTGGGGGATGAGATCGATCTTGTCCAGAGGAACGGCGTGGACGTCGGAGAGGAATCCGACCGCCTTCTTGCTCATGACCACGACTCGCTCGGAGAGTTGAAGGAGCTCGTCCAGGACTTCTCTCTGGGCGTTGGAGGGCTCGCGCAGCACGGTGTGGAGCGTCGTGACGATCGGCATCTTCGCCTCGCGCACCAGCCGAAGCAGGTAGCTGCCGGCCTCGCCGCCAAAGATGCCGTATTCGTGCTGAACCGAAAGCACGTCGTATCTCGCGTGGTTGATGAAGTCGGCCGCGGGGCCGTAAGACTCCAGGTCCTGTTCGGAAATCTCGCACCGAACGCGCTCAGGGTAGGGGTAATCGGTGCGGTCGCTCATGGCGACCGAGTCGATGGTCAGAGTGGAATCGATTTCGGATAGGGTGCGCGCAAGATCGGCGCTGAAGGTTGCGATTCCGCATTGGCGAGGGACGTAGCTGCCCACAAGCGCGATGGTGGTGGGGGGCCTTCGACTCGAAGGACTTTGGTTGTTTTTATCTATGGTGTATTGTACCCTTTCCGGAGGGCTTGGTGGGCTCGATAGGAGCCCCTAGCTCCATAATGGATCGGGCGTCTAGGCGGCCCTCGATGCGGACGTCGAGGGTGTTGCCGGAGGTTGGAGACGATGAAGCCGAAGGTGGTTGGGCAATCCGACGGGCTCTCCCGCGAAGAGATTCTCCGGTACAGCCGGCACCTGATCATGCCCAAGGTGGGCCTTGAGGGCCAACGGCGACTCAAAGGGGCAAGCGTCCTGCTCATTGGGGCAGGGGGTCTTGGCTCCCCCGCAGCGATGTATCTGGCCGCCGCCGGAGTTGGGCGAATAGGATTGGTGGACTTCGACGTGGTGGACCTGACGAATCTTCAGCGCCAGGTCATCCACGGCACCGACGATGTAGGGCGCAGCAAACTGGACTCGGCGGCTGAGACGATCCGCGGCATCAACCCCCACGTGAGGGTAGATCGCCACGAGGTGTTGCTCTCGAGCGAGAACGCGCTCGAGATTCTCTCCGACTACGACGTGGTGGTCGACGGGACGGACAACTTTCCGACGCGCTACCTCGTGAACGACGCTTGTGTGATGCTTGGCAAGCCGAACGTCTACGGCTCGATCTTCCGGTTCGACGGCCAAACTTCGGTTTTGGCGCATCCGGACGGGCCGTGCTACCGTTGTCTCTTCCCCGAGCCCCCTCCTCCCGGGTTGGTTCCGAGCTGCGCGGAGGGCGGAGTGTTGGGCATCTTGCCGGGCGTGATCGGGCTCATCCAGGCCACGGAAGCGGTGAAGCTGATTCTTGGCAAGGGCGAACCGTTGGTGGGTCGACTCCTCCTTTACGACGCGCTGGCGATGCGGTTCCGCGAACTTGCGATCCGTCGCGACCCCAGTTGCCCGGTGTGCGGCGACCAAGCCACGGTGACGGAGTTGATCGACTACCACGATTTCTGCGGCGTGCCCGGGCACGGCTCCAACCAAGCGGTGTTCGAGGACGAGATTTCGGTCGGGGAGCTGAAGAAGCTGCGGGACGCGGGCGCGCCCCACGTGCTCATCGACGTGCGGGAGCCTCACGAGTGGGAGATCAACCGAATCGAAGGAGCGCGGCTCATCCCGTTGCAGGACCTTGCGGCACGCATGAACGAGTTGGACACCGCTGACGAGATCGTCGTCTACTGCCTCTCCGGCGCCCGCAGCGCGGAGGCGTGCCTATTCCTTCGTACGGCTGGTTTCGGCAAGGTGCGCAACGTCGCCGGGGGCATCCGTGCCTGGGTCGAGCACGTGGAACCGGAACAGGCGACGTACTAGCCAGCTCCCTGTCGAGGGTGCCACGCCCGCTCGTCGGGCGTGTTCCCTCGTAGGAGCGGCAGTTCTCGGCACGCCAGTCCAGCGGGCGTGGCACCCCTGGGTTTGTCAGGATCAGCCGCCGGCGATTGCGCCGATGACCAGGAACGGCTCTTCGCCCGTCGCGATCGCTTCGGGAAGCTCGGTCTCCGGTGGCTCCATAGACCAGTCCTCGCCGCAAGCGAAAAACCGAAGGAAGGGTCGCCGTTTCAGCGTCCCGTGGTCGCGGATCGTGCCCCTGAGATTGGGGTAGTCCCTTTCCAAAGCGTCGAGGATCGAGGCGACAGACACCGGACCGGCAACGTCCACGGACACCTCCGCACCCACGCGGGCGAGGTTGCGGAGGTGGTGGGGAAGCACGACTCGAACCATCACGCCAGGGTCTGAACCTCGACGCTCAGCACGGGCGGGAAGTGCTCGTTGATCGCGCTCCAGTGATCGCCGCCGTCCGGAGAGACATAGACCTGACCCCCAGTGGTGCCGAAGTAGACGCCGCACTCGTCGAGCGAATCCACGGCCATGGCCTCGCGCAGAACGTTCACGTAGCAGTGGCTCTGCGGCAGGCCGTTGGTGAGCGCTTCCCACTCGTTGCCCCCGGTCCGGCTGCGGTACACCCGCAGCTTTCCGTCCGGCGGAACGTGCTCGGAGTCGCTCTTGATCGGCACCACGTAGATCGTCTCCGGTTCGTGCGCGTGCACGTCGATCGGGAAGCCGAAATCGGACGGCAGGTTGCCGCTCACCTCGGCCCACATCTCGCCCGCGTCGTCGCTGCGCATGATGTCCCAGTGCTTCTGCATGTACAGGCGGTCGGGATTGGACGGGTGGAACGCGATGCGGTGGACGCAGTGCCCGACCTCGGCATCCTCCTTGGGCATGAACCCGGAGCGCAACCCCCTGTTGATCGGTTTCCACGTGGCGCCGCCGTCGTCGGTCCGAAAGGCGCCGGCCGCGGAGATCGCCACGAACATGCGCTTCGGGTCCGAAGGATCGATCAACACCGTGTGCAGGCACATCCCGCCCGCGCCGGGTTGCCAATCCTTGCCGGTCGTGTGCTGGCGCAGACCCGACAGTTCCGACCAGGTGGCTCCTCCGTTGGTCGACTTGAACAGCGCGGCATCTTCGACGCCGGCGTAGACCGAATCCGGATCGTCGAGCGAAGGTTCGAGGTGCCAAACCCGCTTGAAGACCCAAGGCACCTCGGTGCCATCGAACGTTTTGTGCGTACCGGCGACCCCGTCGTAGACGAACTTGTTGCTCTCGCCCCCTGGCATGCCCCAAGACGTCATGCGCTCTTCCTCGGTGCTTCCAGGCGTATCCCACGTCTTGCCGCCGTCGTCGGAGCGCTGGATCACCTGCCCGAACCAGCCGCTGGTCTGCGAAGCGTAAATGCGGTTGGGATCGACGGGTGAACCCTTGACGTGGTAGACCTCCCAGCCCGTGAAATGGGGCCCCTCGATCTTCCAGTCCCGCCGCTGGGCGTCCGCCGTGCAGACGAACGCGCCCTTCTTGGTGCCAACCAGAACTCTCACCTTGCCCATTTCTTTTCCATCCTCCACAGTGGTACACGCAATCGTACCAGGGCAAACCTACCTGGCAAAGTCACCAGTTATTGCGAATCCTCCACACGTGCGCGCGCCTCCTTAGCAGTTGCTTAATCCATCCATTCAACGGGCTCCGGTAAAGTGAGTGGCAAGTTGTGGGGCATTGGGTGCCTCAAAAAGGAGACTCGTGAAAAACACCATTCTTTCCGTGGCGGTCGCCACTCTCGTCATGTCAGCGACTGCGGCCAATGCCGTCGAGATCGCGAACTGGACCTTCGAAGTCTCGGTTCCCACATCTGCGGGACCCTTCAGCCCGGAGAGCGGCGCGGGAGCCGCGACCGGATTCCACACGAGCACGGCGACGGTTTACAGCAACCCGTCGGGCAACGGCTCGACGGAGTCGTTCAGCTCGAACAACTGGGGAGTCGGCGACTACTACCAGTTCCAGGTCTCGACCATCGGACTGTTCGGTGTGCGCTTCCAGTTCGACCAGGCGAGCAGCAACACCGGCCCGCGCGACTTCCAGATCCAATACAGCACGAACGGGACGACGTTCACGGACTTCGGCTCGGTGTACACGGTGCTTGCCAACGCATCCCCGAACAACACTTGGAACCCCACGACCAGCGATCCCGCCTACTCGTTCGACGTGGACATGAGCAGCGTGACGGCGCTGGACAACCAGGCCAACATCTACCTTCGATTGACCGACGCCAGCACGGTCTCCGCGAATGGCGGAACGGTCGCAAGCGCAGGTACGGACCGCGTGGACAATGTGATCGTCTCGGCCAACCCCGTGCCCGAACCCGCTTCGATGCTCGCCATCGTGACGGGAATCGGCGCCCTCGCCGCGCGCCGCCGCCGCCGCTGAGCGGAGGCCACCCACGCCTGGGCCCCTTAGGGTCCAGGCGTTTTTTCTTTGCGAGCCCCCCTACCCAGGGCGGAAGAGCCAGCGCAGGGCGTCGGCCATGGTGGCGCGCCCCTGCTTGTCCGAGTGGAATCCCTTGCCCCACACGGTCTTGAGGTCGTAGCCGCGGAATTCGAGCGCGCGCGCCATCTGCCGGTTCGAAAGCGGCCAGTTCCCGTGCACGTTGTCCAGGTCGTTCTCCCCGTCCTGCAGGAACACCCGTATGGGCTTCTTGGGCGTCTTGCGGATCAACGCGGGGTAGTTGTGTCCGCCCTCGCGGAGTGACTCGCCCGAAGCGATGTTGGTGAAGCTGCCGATCCAGGACATCACGAGACCGAACCGATCGGGACGTTGCCAGGCCGCAGTGAAGCTGCAGATGCCGCCTGAACTCAGTCCGGCAACGCATCGGCGCATCGGGTCTTTCGTGATCCGGAATCGAGCGTCGACCGGCGGGAGCAGCTCCTCCAAGAGAAACCTCACATAGGCGTCGCTGAGGGTGTCGTACTCGCGCGAACGGTCGGACTTGCCATCGGGGAACGTCCCGGGCGTCACAAAGAGCACCACGGTCTGCGGCAGCTCGCCCCTCGCGATCAAGTGGTCGAAATACACCGGCGCGTAGCTCTGGGCCCACTGCCCGTCTTGGAAGATCACGAGGTTCGACTCCTTCTCTGGATCAAACCCGGCGGGCGTGTATACCCACCAGTCGTGCAGCGTGCCGCCGAAGATCTTGCTCTCCAACTTTGGCTGCTGCTCGAGCTTGCCCGCGGGCACGTTCGGGTCTGCCTTGGACTCGGGCGGCATCGTGTACACCTCGAGGTCCCGAGGGTTCCCGACCGGATCGCCGTCCACCACGTAGCGCCAACGGAATCCCTCCCCTTCGGGCAGTTGCTCGGCGCCGACGAACAGCCTCGCTCCTACCTTCTGGAGGCGCAGCTCGAAAGGACCACCTTCCGCGCGGACCGCGACGTTGCGACTTCCTTGAGGCGGCTCGATCGCCCAGGCCACCGTTCGATCCTGCACCTTGGGATCGGCACCTTGCGCGAGTTTCTCCCTGCCCCCGAACCACTGCTCGAGCGACGCCTCGTCGCCCGATGCGACCGCCCCGCGCGCCAACCCGTCGGCCAACCGAAGGGGAGTCCAGGGTCCCTGCCCGGCCAACGCCGCGCACACCAACAACAATCCGATCATCGACACGACCTCCACACCCCCGCATTGTGCGCGATGTCCATCAGGTAAACCGCGCCCAAATGCTCTCGATTCTCGCCGCCATGATCCTCGCCCAGAACCTGCCCAAACCAACTCCCGAACAACTCGCGTGGCAAGACGCGGAAATCGGGATGTTCATCCACTTCGCACCCAACACATGGCAGGACAACGAGGGGGACGATCTCAGCACTCCGATGAGTGCGATCCACCCCGCCAAGCTCGACACCGACCAGTGGGCGCGCACGGCTCGATCGATGGGCGCAAAGTACATCGTGTTTGTCGCCAAGCACGTGGGCGGCTTTTGCTGGTGGCAGACAACGACGACGGACTACAGCGTGAAAAGCACCCCTTGGAAGGGCGGCAAGGGCGACGTGATGGCCGATCTTGCGAAGTCGTGCCAGAAGTTCGGCTTGAAGCTGGGCGTGTATCTGTCGCCGATGGACCGCAAGTTCGGGGTGGCGGTCGGGGGCAAGGCGAAGACCCCGGAGGTCCAATCGGCCTACGAGAAGAGGTTCCGAACCCAGCTCACCGAGTTGCTCTCTCGATACGGCCCGATTTTCGAGGTGTGGTTCGACGGCAGTCTCGTGTTTCCAGTGGGGGACATTCTTGAGAAGTACGCTCCAAAGGCCGTCGTGTTCCAGGGGCCGCACGCCAGCATCCGCTGGGTTGGCAACGAGGAGGGGTTTGCGCCCTACCCGTCGTGGAACGGTGCGAAGTTCGACCCGAAGACGTGGGGAACGCTCACTTCGGCGGACGGCGATCCCGATGGGGACCGGTGGCTGCCGAACGAGGTGGACTGCCGGATGCGCAACACGTGGTTCTGGAACACGCACAACGCCGGCTCCTTGAAGTCGGTGGACAAGCTGATGGAGATGTACGAGAAGAGCGTGGGCCACGGGGCCGTGCTGCTGCTGAACAACACCCCGGACACGTCCGGGCTCATTCCGGAGGCGGACGTGAAGCGGTCGGCCGAGTTCGGTGCGGAGATCGAGCGCCGGTACGGCCTGGCGATCGCCGATGTCAGCGGCAAGGGCGAGGTGGTGAGCGTCAGCCCTTCGGCGCCGTCGGTGATCGACGCGGTGGTGACAATGGAGGAGATCGCCGAGGGCGAGCGCGTGCGGGAGTACGCGATCGAGGGCCGCGTCGACGGAGAGTGGAAGGTGATCGCCCACGGCACCGCCATCGGGCACAAGAAGATCGACAAGTTCGAGCCCGTGAGGGTGTCCGAAGTGCGGCTCCGCGTGGTGAAGAGTGTGGGAACGCCCCTGATTCGGCGATTGGCGCTGTATCGAACGGGAGGTTGAAGAGAGCGGTCGGCAAGTAGCTGCTCCGAGGACATGGGAACGGCCCGCTCGAACTCTCGAGCGGGCCGAGTGGGCTCCGACCGCCCTACTTGCGTCGTCGACGAAGCAGAGCCACCGCGCCAAGACCGAGCGCCAGCATCGAAGCGGGCTCGGGAACCGGAGTGACCGTGACCCGCGCAAGGGGCGTGCCGCGATCCCAGTCCGGCATCTGCGCCCAACTGTCGCCGACGCCAGGGGTGACGGAGTCGTGGATTCGGATGGCCGTGTTCGCGTCCGCCGGATTGCCCGATCCGCCCAAGAACCCGAGGTCCGCGGCGTTCTGCGTGTTCATCTCGGTGCCCGCGTCCCACGCGCGAAGCCCGGTGATCGTCATGGAGAAGCCCTCGGGCGTCCCCTGATTGAAAAGGCTCAGGTTCGAGGTCGAGAAGCTCTCCCCGAGGAACCCGTCGTTGGTCTTGCCGAGCATCATCGCAAAGCTGAAAAAAGGGTGGGCGTTGTCGGTCGAGAAGAGCCCCGAGTTCGACCCGCCGGGGCCCAAGGGGCCGCCCGGAAGCGTTCCGAAGGAGAACACATCTGCGCCGGCCGCACCGGCGATGCCCATCATGGGGGCGGTGTTGCCGCCTTCCGCGATGGCCTTGATGCCGGCGGAGGACGTGCCGCCGAGCTGGAAGATGTCAAAGCTGCTGTTGCCAGCCGACCAGAACAAGGGGCTCAAGGGTTGTGGGCCGAGGTTCTCGATGGTGACTTGGAACTGAAACGTCTGCGCGAACGAGGCGGCGCCAAGTGCGAACAGGGATAGGGTGACTAAGCTTCTTTTCATTGAGACCTCCAGGGTCGAAAGCGATTCGACCACAGTTGGGGAATCCCTGTGTCCCTGCGGAAGTTCCATTGTTTTTTGTTTGGCGCCCGTCGAAGCCCCCGCGTGAAGTACGGGCCGTCGAAGAACCGCTACGACGTCGTCTGGTTCGCGCGCGAGGGCGGCCACACGTGGCCCGCCGCAACCGACGCGATCCTTAAAGCCCACGCGCGACCGCGCATATGAGCTACCTCTTGCGGCGATGCTCGAGGAGCCACGCGTAGAGGGCGTCGCCCGCATACACGTCGCTCCATACGTCGTGCGTTCCGCCCGCGATCACGTCGAACCGAACGTCCGCGCCCGCCTCCTTCAAGGCGGCGATCAAGGGTGCTTCCTGATCGAGCGGCACCGCCGGATCGGCGTCGCCGTGCGTCGACCAGATGGGGATTTCTTTGATCGTCGACGCGATCCAGCGGCTGGCCCAGCCCGCGATCGGCGCGATGGCCGCAAAGCGTTTGGGCGAGAAGGACGCGAGCGTGTAGGTCCCGAACCCGCCGAGGCTCAGCCCCGTCACGTACTCGCGGTCCTTGTCCACGCGCCACTTCGACTCGACCTCGTCCAGCAACCCCGAGAGCATGAGAGGATCCCAGGCCATGTCGGACGGACACAAGGGGGCGACCACGATGAACGGCAGCTTGCGACCCTTGCGGATCTCTTTGAGCGGCCCGTGGATGCCTGCGCGCTCCAGATCGTCGCCGCGCTCCCCAGCACCGTGCAGGAACAGCAGGAGGGGGTAGCGCTCCCGGCCGCTTTCGTAGCCTTCCGGCAACGACAACTGGTAGCGGCCGGAGACTGTCACGCTCACTTTGCGTGAAAACGACTGGGCGGCCTGGGGCGGGGATACTGGAACCCCCGAGGCCGCGACGAGGGCGACCAGTGTTTGCAGCATGAAACGACGCTACCCCACCGGCCATGGGGGACACTGGAAGCGATGTTGCCCGTCCTTGCCCTCCTCCTTCCGATGAGCCCGCACAAACTCGACGCGTACGATGTCGTGTGGAACTCCCCGTCCGCGGACGCCGCGGGATCGATGCCGATCGGCAACGGCGAAGTCGTCCTCAATGTGTGGGTCGAGCAAGAAACCGGGGACCTTCTCTTCCTGATCGCGCGGGACGACACGCTCTCCGAGATCAGCCGCATCCTCAAGCTGGGAAGGGTGCGCGTCCACTTCTCGCCGAACGTGCTCGGGCGCGCTTCCGATTTCCTCCAGCACCTCCACCTCCGCGATGGAGCTGTGACAGTTGCCGGCGGGGGGCTCTCGTTGGGGCTGTTCGTCGACTCGGGAGCCAACGTCATCCACCTGAGCGGCCGATCGGAGCGACCGGTGCGCGTCTCCGTCGCCGTCGAATCGTGGCGAACGGCAGATCGTGCCCTTCCGGCGGCCGAGAAGCAGTCGGCATGGTCGGTCCACGACGCCCCATTCCCCTTGGTGGAGTCGGCCGACCGCTTCCTGAAGACCGCGGATCCGGCCGTCGAGTGGGTCCACCGCAACGAGACGTCGGTGGTGCCGAAGGTGCTGGCGAACCAGTCCCTCACCGGGTTGAAGGGAACGAGGGACCCGTTGCTTCACCGCACGTTCGGCGGCCGCGTCGAAGGGGCGAAGTTCCACCGGAGAGACGATCAGACCCTCGCGTCGGACGGGGCGCTCAGCCAGTTCGACGTCAAGATCGCCACCCACACCGCCCAAACCCGCACCCTCGAGGCGTGGCTGGCCGGACTTCGCCGCGAGGCGCGTCGGTCCGATCTCCGGACGGCCGAGAAGCGGACGCGGGGTTGGTGGCGGGGTTTCTGGGACCGGTCCTGGGTGTTCGTCGACGGCGATGACGACGCACACCCGGTCCCCGCCAACATGCACGCGTTGCGCCGAGGGGTCGATGGATCGGGCGGCAATGTGTTTTCCGGGACGATCGACGCGTGGCGCCAGTGGGATGCAGCGGTGTCTGGACCCGCGTTTCTTCAGATGGCCGCCTCGACAGACCCCTCCTTTCCCGACTCAGCCCATCGACAGGGGTTGACCCTGATGGCGACGATCGTTCCCACCGAACTGAAGCCCGGACGTATCTTCGACAAGATCACGCCGGGCGGAATGGACGGTTACCTGTTCGACACGCACCCGGGCAACGCGTTGCGGCTGATCGTGGGCTCCATGACGCTCGTCGCACCGGAGTGCCTCAAACTCGGCGTCGCGCAACGGGTCGGCGCGACCTACGACGCCGAGACGGGCGAAGCGGCGATATACCTCGACGGGGTGCGAGTGGCCCATCGGCCCGCCGAACGCGGCTCGTTGGTGACGCGCGGCTACGTTCTCCAACGCTTCGTGAACGCGTGTCAGGGCCGAGGCGAGTTTCCCATCAAGTTCAACGGGGGCAGCTACACGGTCGAGCCGACGGCGATGGGGCGGCCCTTCAACCCCGACTGGCGCAACTGGGGCGACTGCCACTGGTTCCAGAACGTGCGGCACACCGTCCACCCGATGCTCGCGACGGGCGACTTCGATTTGATGGAGCCGTTCTTCAAGCTCTACGAGAACGCGCGGCCACTGGCCGAATCGAGGAGCCGGAAATACCACTACGCGCAGGGCGCGTACTTCCCGGAGACGATGACGGTCTGGGGCACCTACTCCGGGGGCGACTACGGCTGGGACCGCACCGGCCACGAGCCCAGAGACGTGCTGTGCCCCTGGTGGGACGACGCGTGGAACCAAGGACCCGAGCTCGTCGCCCTCATGCTGGACCGCTGGGACTACACGCGCGATGCCAACTTCCTCAAAGGTCGCGTGCTTCCGATGGCGGAGTCGGTGTTGCGTTACTTCGACAGTCGCTTTCGGAAGGACTCCATGGGCAAGATCCGCCTCGACCCTACGCAAGTGGTCGAGACGTACTGGACCGGGGTCGTGAACGACATGCCGACCGCCGCCGGCCTGATCGCGATCACTCAGCGGTTGACCGCGCTGCCCCAGAGCCTGGTCACCCGCGTCCAGCGCGAGTTCTTCGAACGCATGCGCTCGGCGTGTCCTGACCTTCCGTTGGAGACCAACGAAGGCGAACGTGAACTTGCCCCGGCGCAGAAGTACGATCCGACCCGAAGCAACGTCGAGAACGGCGAACTCTATGCGGTCTGGCCCTTCCAACTGGTGTCGCTTGGCCACCCGGAGTTGCTCGATGAGGCGAAACGGGCGTACGCCCACCGAGGCAGCCACCTCGACACGGGATGGGGGTACGACGGCAACGTGGCGGCCCTGCTTGGGATGACCGAGGAGGCCGCGCGGATTCTCAAAGTGAAGTGCGCGAACTCCAACCCCGCCTATCGATGGCCCGCGACTTGGGGCCCGAACTACGACTGGCTGCCCGACCAGAACCACGGCGGCAACCTGCTGAACACCGCGAATCTCATGCTGCTGCAGACCGAGCCGTTGGAGGCGGGAGGGAAGATCCTCCTCTTGCCCGCTTGGCCCAAAACGTGGGCCGTCGACTTCAAGCTCCGTGCCCCAGGCAACACCACCGTGCAGTGCGTGGCGCGCGCGGGCCGCATCGTGAGTCTCGACGTGACGCCCAAAGCGCGGGCCAAAGATGTGGTTTGGCCTCAGGGGTGGATCCGGCCGGGCTAAGTCACGGCCGAACAAACAAAAGAAGCCCAGCCGGCTCGATGCCGACTGGGCTTCTCGTCAGAGCGCAAAACCTACCAGCGGTTTCCGCCGCCACCGCCGCCGCGGTTGCCGTAGCCACCGCCACCGCCACCGCCGCCGCCCGAGCTGGACTTCGGCTTGGCCTCGTTGACGGTGAGCGTTCGACCGCCCACGTCCTTCTGGTTGCACTCCTCGACGGCGGTGTCCAACTGGTCCGCATCGATGTCGACGAAGCCGAAGCCGCGCCCCTCGATGATGCGGGCGTTGCTGGCCCCGTATTTGGAGAATTGGTTCTGGAGATCGCTCTCGGTCATGGAGTACGGCAGATTGCCGACGTAAAGTGTTTTTGTAGCCATGGATGGCCTCCTCGTATCGTAGTTGTTTCGGTTCAAAAGACAGGGAGATCGCTTTGAGAACCGGCCAAGGAGGCGGGAGCCAACGGGAAAACCTGGAGCTAATGGAGCGTAACGCCTCCATTCTACCTCGTTTGCAAACTTTCGTTACCGATTGCCCGGAACGCCGAATGTCCCATCGTCCGGACTCAGGCGCACTATACTGAAGGCATGGGAAGGTTGGAACGATCTTGGAGCCTGGCGAAGCAGAGCTGGGCCGTGTTGCGTGGAAATCCGAAACTGGCGGTGTTCCCCGTGGTCTCGTCGGTCGCGATCCTCTTGGTGACCGCGAGCTTCTTTATTCCCCTGGTTGCGGCGGTCGGGCTGAAGAACCTCGAGCAACCGCCTGCCTACGCCTATGCCGTCACGTTCGCTTATTACCTCGTCAGCTACTTCGTGGTCGTGTTCTTCAACGCGGCCTTGATCCATTGCGCGAACGAGGCCCTGGAGGGCCGGAGCGCCGAGTTCGGAGACGGGATCCACGCGGCGATGAGCCGGCTGGGCCCGATTATCGGATGGTCCCTGCTCTCGGCGACGATCGGCACGATCCTCAACGCGATTTCCGAGCGCCTCGGCATCGTCGGGCAGATCATCATCGGGCTCTTGGGCGCGGCGTGGAACATCGTCACGTTCTTCGCGGTGCCGATGTTGGTGTTGAAGGGAGTCGGCCCCTTCGATGCCGTGAAGGGCTCTTGGGCGACCATCAAGAAGACGTGGGGCGAGACCCTGATCGGCAACGCAGGGGTTTCCCTGGCCGTGTTCGTGATGGCGATTCCGGCGGTGGTCTTGATCGTTGCGACGGCCTTCACCGGCATCGCGGCCCTCATCATCGGCGCAGTGGCCCTGTCCGTTCTCTACTGGGCGGTCCTCGCCGCCGTGGGGGCGTGCATGAACGGGATCTACACGACCGCGGTGTTCAGCTACGCGCAAAGCGGCGAGATTCCAAGCGGCTTCGACGGCGAGACGATCCGACAGGCGTTCACCCAGAAACCCGCCAAGAAGCGGCCCTGGGGATAGCTAGTCTGGGGTCAGCGCGCGCTCGACCCTCGCCAGCAGATCGGCCAACGACCCGTCGTCGAGGATCAGGGGAGGCGCGAACCGGAACGTCCGGGAGCGCGTCTCCTTGGTCAGCACTCCGTGCTTGAGGAACGAACTCTGCAGCGCTTGGGTGTCCACCTCTGGGCGCACTTCGAGGCCTACCAGCAAGCCTCGTCCGCGCACGTCTTGGATCACGGAAGCCAACGGGCCTTTGGCCATCGCGCGCATCGCGTCGACCATTCGTTTGCCCTGGCAAGCCGAGTTGGCGGCCAGGTCGAGCTCGTCCATTTCGTCCATCGCGGCAACCGCCACCGAGCACGCGAGGGGATTGCCTCCAAACGTGCTTCCATGGTCTCCGGGTTCGAACACCTCCATCACTTTGCGCTTGCCGACCACGGCCGAGACCGGTAGGACGCCGCCGCCGAGCGCCTTGCCGAGGCACATGAGGTCCGGCTCCGCGTCCTCGTGCTGCCAGGCGAACTTCTTGCCGGTCCGGCAAAAACCCGTCTGGATCTCGTCCCAAACGAGCAGCACGTTGTGCTTGTCGCAAAGCCGCCTGAGACCGGCCATGAAGCCCTCCGGGGGGAAGAGAATCCCCGCCTCGGCCTGGATCGGTTCCATCAGCACCGCGCACGTGTTGGGCGTGATCGCCGCTTCCACGGCGTCCAGGTTCCCGAACTCGACGACTTTGAAGCCGGTGCCGTAGGGTCCGAAGAGATCCCGATACTGGGCTTCCGTGCTGAACCCGACGATCGTGGTCGTGCGCCCGTGGAAGTTGTTCTTCGCCACGAGGATTTCCGCGTTGTCCGGCTCGATCCCCTTCACCGAATACGCCCATTTGCGTGCGAGCTTGATCGCCGTCTCCACGGCCTCCGCGCCGGTGTTCATGGGGCAGGCCATGTCGGTCCCGGTGTATTCGCAGACCCTCTTGAGAAAGAGTGCCAGCTCGGTCGTGTACACCGCCCGGCTCGTGAGCGTCAGCTTTTCGAGCTGCGCCTTGGCGGCCGCGACGACGGCCGGTGAGGCGTGGCCGTTCGCCACGGCCGAGTAGGAACCGATGCAGTCGAAGTACCGTTTGTCGCTGCCATCCCACACGTAAAGTCCCTCTCCGCGGACGATGTTCACGGGAAGAGGGTGGTAGTTGTGGGTTCCGTAGCGCTCGGTCATGGCGAGGACTTCGTCGTCTCTCATGCCTCCATGATGGATGTTAGCAAGGGGGTTTGTGAACCCCCGCGGCGAGAGATCCTCCTGGAGGCCCTGGAACGATCGGTTGCCATTGTGTCCATTTGTTGCTATCTTGTTGGGGGATCGAAACTCTTATCCAAATGGTGCAATAGTGCGGAGTTGCTCGTATCGTTCATTGAAGTTCGTAGTCGGCTTCCTCTTCCTGTTCGTCTGGCTGGGAGGCTGCGGGGGCAATTCGGGTTGTCCCAACAACGACGATCCCGTGACAAATCTCGAGATCGCCTACAGGCTTATCATTGACGACTGGGTGGTCAAGCCGGGCGATGCCTTTGAAGTCCAACTCGAACTGAAGGAGCCGACCCCGGAGTTCTTGCAAGTGGCCCACTCGATTCGGGTGACGCACGACTCGCCCTCCATTGGCACATCCCCGTGGCTGGCCAACTACCCCGGCGGCACGAACTGGCCGCAGTACGAGATGTTCAACACCTCCGTCGAGCTGGGCGCGCCGGACCACGTCATCCACTTCCAGGTCCAGATTCTCGACGCCAACGGGAACGACCTCAACGATCTCGACCCCAAGTACCACTACTCGGGAAGTGACGGTCTCTTGAACGTCAGGACGCCGGACGCGTCGGACTACGACATCCACCTCCAGGGCAACGCCCAGCACTTTCTGGATTGGAACCCCTACAAGCTGCATCTGGCCGTCGCCAACATTCCGGACGACACGCATCACCTGCGGGTCCTGCCGGGTGGTTCTGGGCTGAACTCGGTCCAGGTGCCGGTGGGAGACGTGCTCGACGGGCAAACGACCGTCGACTTCAACCTCCCGCAAGGCTCGACGACGTTTTCCGTCCGCTGGGAGTACCTCGACGGTCGCGTGATTCGATTTGGCAACCATGACCAGATGGTCGTCGACACTCAGGCCGGAGGAGGTCCCCAGGCCACGATCAGTTGGGACCCTTGGATACTCAAGCCCGGTGAACAGGCGACGGTGACGATCCGGTTCGCGGCTCCCTGCAACCAGGACAGCACCTACCAGTTCGTCTCAGGCACGGCGACGTTCCAACCCAGCGAGATCCAGATTCCGGCCGGCCAAACGGAAGCAAGCTTGACGATGATCGAGAATGGTTCGCGGTTCGGCAGATTTACCGTCTTTTCGACCGCAGCTTGCCACAGCTTCAATGGGAACTACGATTACTTCTGTTTGCCCGCCGGGACCGACGCGTTCCAGAGGTTCTACGGCCCGGTGGTGAGCAACCGAGGGGCCCACGGCAATCTGGAGATCAACGGTCAGTACTCCATCCTTGGCGACGCTGGGGCGATGCACAACGACGCGAGTTGGGTGTTCACCTACATCCAAGACGGACCCATCTACTTGGTCGCCCATGTCACGACCCCTGGATTCCCACATGTGGGGACCTTCCAGGGCCCCGACGGCCAATACCAGTACGACCTTCGGCCGTATTCCACGGCTCCCTATGCCAACCAACTGTTGGGAACTCTGCGCTTGATTCGGCCCGACGCCACCGACGAGACGTTCACGTTCAGCCTTCCCAAGGAGTAGCTCGACCGACACGAAGGGTCGCGGTTGCGGTGCCTTCAAGGAATCGTCGCGGAGGAGGTCTCTCCCCCGGCTGGGTTCCCGAGCTACTGTTTGATGGGACGAATCTTGATGTTGCGGAACGAGACGACCCCATGGTCGCCTTGGATCGCGATGCGGCCGATCCGCTTCGATGCGAACATCTCGTGCTCGGCGAATTTGCTTTTGGCGACTCGGGCCTTGAAGTCGTCGCTGTCAAGCACGAAATCGTAGTACTTCACGCCGTTCACATCGGTCTCGCAGTGTTTCGGGGTGACGAGCAGGCGGATCTCGTTCCACTCGCCCACGGGCTTGGTCGAGTCCTTGTCGGAGCTGTAGAGCTGGTACAACCAGCCAGACTTCTGGGCCGCTTCGTTCGCCCCGTTGTCGTAGATCTGCACCTCGGGGCCGCTGTGCCAGGTGGCCTCTCCCGTGTCCTGCACGTGGAACATGATCCCGCTGTTGCCGCCCGGGGTGAGTTTGAAGTCGACGATCAGCTCGAACCAGTCGTATTGGTCGTCGGTGACGATGTCTCCGGCCTTGCCCGGGTCTTCGGAGGTGAGCGCGCCATCCTTGACGACCCAGCCGGATCCGATCCCCTCCTTCATGAAGTTGTGCCAACCATGGGTGGTCTTTCCGTCGAACAGGAGCTTCCACCCCGCTTTGACCTCCGCGTCGGAGAGCGTGTTGGGAGCTTGGAGGGCGATGAGTGCGACGAGGGCCGTGAGCATGGTTCCATTGTGCACCTTGGAGGCGCGCAGAGGGAAGGGTGTTGCACGCAAGGAACACAAAGGGCGCAAGGGGAGGGGTTTCACGCTCTTAGAATCTTGAGGATCAGGGTTGCGAATTCGGGGTCCTTGAGGTCGAGCACGAGGTCCGCGCCGGCGCCGTACGCGTCGAGGATCTCATCGAAGTCCGGGTCGATCTTCGCCACGATGACCATCGCGTGAGCCAGGGTCGGCTCGGCGCGCACTTCGGAAAGTGCCCCGAGACGGCCGAACTCGGGTTCCTCGAAAGGGACGACGAGGGCCGAGACGCTTGGGCTCTTCATCTCCATCCATGCCGCTCGAACAGACTCGAAGCGTCGTACGTCGAGACCCTTGCGGCGGATGCCCCTGGCGATGTGGTGCGAGAGAAACTCGTCGGGATACACCACGATGAGCATGCACCGAGTCTAGCGCGTGTCGGCCGCCTCCAAGAAGGTGCCTTCGTTCAGATCTTTGATCGCCCGCTTGATTTCGTCGTTCGTGTTCATCACGATCGGGCCGTACCAGGCGACGGGCTCTTTGAGCGGCTTGCCCGAGACCAACAGGAACCGCAATCCCTCTTCGCCCGCCTGCACCACGATCTCGTCGCCGCTCGAAAACTGCACGAGAGAGCGGTTCTTCACCTCCGAGGGCTGGATCGAACCGTCGATCCCCTCGGTGGGCACGGGTTGGGGATCGGAAGCGTTGGCGAACACGCCTTCGCCCGCAAAGACGTACGCGAACGCCTGGCGGCGGGTGTCCATGGGCAGCACCTTGCGCACCCCAGGGGGAATGGAGACGTCGAGGTAGATCGGGTCGGCGGCGATGCCGTCCACCGAGCCGCGCTTGCCCCAAAAATCGCCGGCCACGACGCGCACTTTGGTGCCGTCGTCGTCGATCACTTCTGGGATCTCCGCGGACTTGATCTCCTGGTAGTGGGGGGCCGTCATCTTGAGTGACGAGGGGAGGTTGGCCCAGAGCTGGAACCCATGCATGCGTCCCTGGGCGTCGCCTTTGGGCATCTCTTGGTGGATGATCCCGCGCCCGGCGGTCATCCACTGGATGTCGCCCGCTTCGATCGCCCCCCGGTTGCCCATCGAGTCGCCGTGCTCGACGGTTCCGGCGAGCACGTAGGTGATCGTCTCGATGCCGCGATGGGGATGCCACGGGAACCCAGCCAGATACTGGTCCGGATCGTCGTTGCGGAAGTCGTCGAGGAGCAGGAAGGGGTCGAACGCGTTGGTCTCGTGGAAGCCAAATGCCCGTTGAAGGTGCACCCCGGCACCCTCCAGGGTCGGCTTGGTCTGGATCACACGCTCGACGGGTCGGATGGACATGGTTTATTCGACGCACGCGCAAGGCTTCGTGTTGCGACCGTCCCGTTTCCCGACTCCCGACTCCCGATTCCCGTCCCCCGACTCCCGATTCCCGTCCCCCTGAGGTACGTTCAGCGGGTGTCACCCCGCACGTTGGCGCTTGTGGCTCTCACCTTGGTCGCGTTCGCGTCGAACTCGCTGCTGTGCCGACTTGCGCTGCGCGATGGGGCGATCGACTGGGCCAGCTTTACGTCGATTCGCCTTGCTTCGGGTGCGGTCGCGCTGTGGATTCTGGTGGCCGTTCCGCGGCGGAGGTCTCCGCTCGCGGAAGGGTCGGCCCGAATGGCGGGCGCACTCGTTCTCTATGCCGTCGCGTTCTCGTTCGCGTATCTGGAGCTCAACGCGGGAACCGGCGCGCTGGTCCTGTTCGGCGCGGTGCAGGCCACCATGATCGCCGCGGGGATCGTCGGCGGGGAGCGACCCACCGCGTGGGAGTGGCTGGGGCTCGCGGGTGCTGTGGGAGGTTTGGTGTACCTCGTTTCCCCCGGGTTGGAGGCGCCGGATCCCCTGGGTGCGGCGTCGATGGCCATGGCCGGCGTCGCGTGGGGCTTCTACTCCCTGTGGGGCCGCGGCGTGCCTCAACCAGGAGCCGCCACCGCCGGGAACTTTGTGCGCGCGGCCCCGTTTGGACTGATCCCCCTGGCTCTGCTCGCGCGCCAACTCCACGTGACGTCCGAAGGAGTTTTGCTTGCTGCAGTATCCGGCGCCTTCACCTCGGGCGTCGGCTATGTGATCTGGTATCAGGCGCTGCGTGGATTGACCGCGACGCGGGCCGCGGTGGTGCAGTTGGCCGTCCCGATCGTCGCAGCGTTCGGCGGGGTGTTGTTGCTCGGAGAGTCGCTGACGTGGCGCCTGGGACTCGCATCGGTCGTGACGCTGGGTGGTGTGGGAATCGCCGTGTTCGGCAGAAGCCGTAGACGGTAACACTGCGGCATGCGCAGGAGGTTCGCCCCAGTGGCGATGGCTGGAAAGCGGATGGCGGCCGGCTGCAATCCATCGGGTTCCACGCCCGCTGGACGGGCGTGATGAAACTTGCCTCCGAAGGTGTCCGCTCAAAGAGGCCGATGACTCGATGCCTAGCGGGGCGGGGCGTCGATGTGGACCGTGCGCCCGTCCGGATCCCACCGGACGGTGGCTCCCAGGGTCTCGCTGATGAATCGGATCGGGACCAACAGGCGTCCCTCGACCACCTTGACCCCTTGATCGATGGCTCGGGTCTGGCCGTTCACCGTCACCGTGCGGTCCGCGATGGACATCTCGATGTGCAGGGTGTCCTTGTCGATGGTCACGGCGGTGACCAGCGGTGTCCACTCGACGCGCGCGCCCATCTTCTCGAACACGCCCCGCACCGGGACCAGCACCCGCGAGTGGGCGATGAGCGGCTGCTGGTCGGGGAAGGTGACCCGCTCTTGGTTGACGTAGACGTCGATGGGTGGAAGAAACAGCATGGCTGAGCCTTACTACGCCCGCTCCAGCGGATATCGCGGGTTTGCAACGGTATTCTCGCGCCATGGTGAGACCCATGGCTCTCCTGGCCACCCTGTCAATCGCTATGGTCGCCCTTGCCGGGCCCGGTCCGCTCGATGCGCGCCAGACGCGGCTGATCGACCTGGCCCTCCACCCTTACGCCCAGCCCGACGCCCCGGGCGCTGTCGTCGGTGTGGTTCGGGGCGGCAAATTCCTCTATCGCAAAGGCGTCGGCATGGCGGACCTCGAGCGGAACGTGAAGCTCACTCCAGAGCACGTGTTCTTCGTCGCCTCGGTCAGCAAGCAGTTCACGGCGACGTGCGTGCTGCTGCTCGAGGAGCAGGGAAAGCTGAAGCTGAGCGATCCGGTGCGCAAGTACGTCCCCGAACTGCCCCACTACGACCCCGAACCCACGATCCAGCACCTGCTCAACCACTCGAGCGGCATCCGCGATTACTACAGCCTCAACGAGCTGAAGGGGATCGACATCGAGTCGTACTACACCGATGCCGACATCCTCTCCCTGATCTGCCGCCAGAAGGAGCTGAACTTCAAGCCCGGCGACCAGTACTCCTACTCCAACTCGGGATACTTCCTGCTCAAGACGATCGTGGAGCGCGTCTCCAAGCAGAGCATCCAGCAGTTCAGCCACGAGCAGATCTTCGAGCCCCTCGGCATGAGCCATACGCGGTACCAGGACGGTGTGGGCATGCTCGTCCCGGGGCGCGCCCTCGCCTATGGCGGCTCGATCGAAGGCGGGTTCGCCAACGCGCACAACAGCGACGCCGTGGTGGGCACGCGCGGCCTCTTGACGACCATCGACGACTTCCAGAAGTGGTTCGACAACTTCAAGCACAACAAGCTGGGCAAGGGCAAGCAAGAGCTGATCGCCCGACTCACGACCCCGCAGAAGTTCAACGACGGCACGCCTATGACCTACGCCTGCGGGTTGATCGTGCGAGACATCCGCGGAGTGAAGCGGATCGCGCACACCGGGTTCTTCGCCGGCTATCGAACGCGGGTGAACTACTATCCGGACTCCGACACGATGAGCTTCGTGTTCTGCAACTCCTACGCGATCGATCCGGACGCCCTCTCCGACAAGATCGAGGCGATCGTTCTGGCCGACCAGTTTGAAAAGCCGAAGCCTCCCGAGAAGCCGCGGGAAGCGAAACCGGTTCCCGTAGAGCCCGCCTCCCTGCTGCCGCTGGTGGGGCTCTATCTCGACGCGGAGTCGAACGCGCTCCTCGAGGTGACCCTGGGCGAGGCGGGCCTCGTGCTGGTCGACGATGCGGCCGTCCAGAAGCGTCTCGTCGCCGAAGGCGCCGACCGCTTCTACGAGCCCACCAAGGGAGAAGAGGTCGCGATCGTGTCCCGCAACGGGCGCCCCGTCGGGTTCACCGTGAAGCCGCCAGAGGGGAAAGCCCGCACCTTCGAGCGCCAGGTGCGCGTGACGTACGACGCAAAGGCCCTCGAGAAGTTTGCTGGCACCTACGAGTCGGAAGAGGTGGGGGCCGAGCACCAGATCGTGATGGAGGACGGTGCGTTGGTGCTCAAGGTGTACGACGACAAGCACACCCTCAAGGCGCTGCCCAACGGGGATTTCACATGCCCCCTGGGCCGGGTCTCCTTCGCCCCCGACGCAAGTTCGTACGTCGTGTACGGAGGCCGGGTCAAACGCATGCCGTTCCAACGAAAACGCGACCCCTAGCGGAAAGGGTGCCACGCCCGCTTGACGGGCGTGCTGAGAGCCATTGCGGAAAGGGTGCCACGCCCGCTTGACGGGCGTGAGTTCCCAGCTAGTCCGTGGGGACGAGGCGGATGATCTTGTCCGGCTGGTTCAGGATCACGTAGAGGTTCCCGTCGGGGCCGAAGGCGACGTCCCGCACACGCCCCATGCCGTGGAGGATCTCCTCGCGGTCGTAGAATTCGCCGTCCTTCATGCGAAGGCGGTCGACGTTGGCGCCTGCCAGGCCTCCGGCGAAGAGGTCGCCCTTCCACTTCGCAAAGGCCTTGCCTCGGCACACGTCGAGCCCGCAGGCGCCGATCGACGGCAGCCAGCGGAACACGTGCATCGTGAAATCCTGGTCGCCCGTCGGCCAGGGGAGCACGAAGGGCGAGTCGTTGTAGTTGATTGAAGTCGAGATCACCGGCCAGCCGTAGTTGTGGCCCTTCTGGATCAGGTTGACCTCGTCGCCGCCGCGCGGACCGTGCTCGGTGTCCCAGAGGTTGCCGTCGAGGTCGAACACCAGCCCCTGCGGGTTTCGGTGGCCGAGGGTCCACATCGGGTTGCCCGGGTAGGGGTTGTCGGAAGGGATGCTGCCGTCCTCGTTGAGGCGCATGATCTTGCCGTAGGGGGTCGTCGGGTCCTGCGCCCGCATGTTCGTGCCCCGCTCACCCACCGAGAAGAAGATGTGGCCCTTGCCGTCGAACACGACCTCGGTGCCGAAGTGGATGCCCGCGCCGGAGTAGAACTTCTGGTCCGCCTCGTAGATGGTCTGCTCGGCCGTCCACTTCGCACCGCCGTTGGAAAAGTCGATCTTGCCGCGCACGATCTTCGTGAGCGCTTCCCTGTTCCCGGATTTCGCCTGGTCGGCGATCCCGAGGTAGATCCAGCCGTTCTTGGCGTAGTCCGGGTGCGGCGCCACCTCGAGGAGTCCGCCTTGGCCGAGTTCGATGCTCGGGGGAATCCCGTCCACCTTGGTCAGGGTCCCCTTGTCGATCACAAAGAGCACGCCGGGGCGGTTGGTGACGAGCGCGCGCCCGTCGGGGAGCCAGTCGATGGACCACGGGGTGGAGAGTCCCTTCCCCGAGTCGACGAAGTCTTCGATGCGGTAGCTGTGAAGGTCGGTCTTCACCACGCCGTTCACCGGCCGCGTCGAGCCGGTCTCGGCGCGCAGCGCCTTGGCCTGCAGCTCGCGGATGTGGACGACGAGCGCCCAGATCTCCCGGTCGGTCAGCGTTGGCCCGTACGCCTCCATCCCCATGTCCTTCCGTCCGTTCTTGATCGTGTCGAAGTAAATCCGATCGTTGTCCTGGTCGAATCGCCCCCACGTGTTGAAGCTGTGGGCGCCTGCACCACCACCCTCGCCGTTCACGCCGTGGCACTTGGCGCACGTGTCGTTGTAGAGCTGGGTGACGTTGCGCGCTTGGCCGGCTTCGGAAGGTCCTCCGCCCGTCGGGTCGGCCGGATCGGAGGGGGCGAAGGAGCATGCGGCGGCGAGGCTGGAGGCCGCCAGTGCGAAAAGAAGTTGTCGGGCGATCACGCTAGGGAAGGTACCCGCTCGCTCCGGTGTCTACGCAAAGACCTTGGCCCGCTCCAGCAACTCCTCCAATCCGGGCTCGTCGGGATTGCGCGGCTTTCCAGGGTGGATGATCGCCACCTGGCAGCTTTCCGCCGCCTCGACGAGCTGCCGGAAGGTGCCTGCATCGGGGTCGGCGATGTAGGCCTGCTTGTTCTCGTTGTAGGCGAACATCTTCGCGTTGACCTGGGTGCACTCGTTGCAGCTCGTGCACCGCGCCGTCTCGATGTAGGGATCGTCCGTTTGCGGCGTCTCGACGGGTTCGACGGGCTCCTCCGGAGTCGCCGGCTCGGGGGAGGCGGGCACTACCTCGGAGGATTCCACAGAAGGGATTGCTTGGGCCTCCCAAGCGTGGCGCTCGGCCTCGAGCAGCCGTTGGGCATGCGAATTGTGGATGCCCCCCAACTCCTGCAGGCTGCGCCACATGCCGAGGCAACGCCGCCCCTCGCGCAGCAGCCGTTGGTCGGCCAGCACCTTGTGCAGCCGATCGTCTCCGTCGACGAGCATCACGTACGGCACCTGATCCGGGAGGCCCTTGGATTCGCGCGCCAACGCGTCCGGCGCCGTCATCATCGTGCCGTTCCACCGCTCCCGATCGACGCGCGCGAAGTGGTTGGCGAACCGAAGGTCGCATGCCGCAAAGTCGAGGAAGGTGAAGGCGAGCTCCTCTTCCACGCGCTGCATGTCGGCACCCTCGTACGAGAAACGATGAACGGGCCAATCCAACTCGGGCTGGGGATTGTCGTCGAGGCGGAACCGCGTCGCCCAGTCGCCTCCGCCGAACGGGTCGTACACAAAGGCGGGAAACGCCCGGGACTCCGTCGCCGCCGCCGCCACCAAATAGGGAGGAATCGGGCCGTGCGAGCCTCCGGCGCCGGAGTACACGCTGAACAGGGCCGGTCCCGGCGCGGCAATGCCCTTGGCGAGGCGATTGCGCATCGCCGGAAGGCTTGAGGCGCCGGCTTGGAGCACGAACACGTCGCTGAGGCTCAGCGCGGTGGAGACCAGGTGCCGGTTGTGGAGCCCGAAGGCGAGGTGCTCGTCGCCGGCGCGGTCTCCTCCCAAGAGGTCGTCGGTTTGGATCACGATCTTCATGGGGAGGCCCATGGCGAGCATTTCGACGAGACGCGCGTTCTCCGGCGCCTTCATCTTCCCCGAATTCACGCACACGAGGTAATCCGGAAACGAGTCGAGGTCCGAGGGGTCCAGGCCGTTGGCCCCGAAGTCTGCGAAGAGCGGCTCATGCCACGACTCGCGGTACTCCCCCCGGACCTCCAGGTCCGCGATAGCCATCGCGCGGGCGAGTTCGATGGCGTGGGGAAGCCGATCGTGGTACGCCTCCAAGGCCGCGGACGCGCTCTCGAAGACAAACTCGTAGGGCTGGGCACCGCCGTCGGAACTGGGATAGAAGCGCTGCCCGCGGAGGACCTCCAGAAGCGACTCGATCCGCTGCCGTCTCGCTTCGGGCAGGGCTTCGACGGGTGCATTGCGGGCAAGTGTCCGCGAAAGCGCGTCGAAGTCGAACGCCGACTCGAAGCTCGAACCGATCGAGGCTTTGAGGTTTGCTGGGCTGCGGCCTGCTTCCGAGCGGACGAAGTCCGCCCGGAGGATTTCGGACAGCCGGAGCACGAGGCGCTCCACCTCGGCCCGGAGGGCGCGGCCCTTTCGCGTGTGCGCCGCGCGCCAAAGGTGGGCGAACAGCCGGGACGGCATCGCGCGATCGCAATCCACCACGGGGCCGTCGGCTCCGAGCGCAGCGCGAAGCGATTCCGCATTCTTCGCGAACACCTCGTCCCGTTCGAGCACGAGGCGGGCGATCGACTTCTGCACCAACTCCGAGAGGTCGCCCTGTGCACCTCCGGCGACTCGGGTGCGCACGTCTAGCTCGATGGCGCGGGCGTGGTGGACCAGTTGGCTTCGGTCGGCGTCTTCAGGAAAGCCTGCCAGGGCCCGGTCGAACAGCTCGGAGAGGCTCAACACCTCGTTTGGGGCGAGTACCAGAGGGAAGTCGTAGCGCAGGTTCGTTAGGTCCCGGAAGCGCGCGAACAAGGCGGGTCGAAGGTCGCCCGCCTGGAGGGGCTGGACTCCCGGCGCGTCGATGCGGCCGGTGAGATGAAACGTCAGTTGGGCTTGTCGATCGGTTTCCATGGCGGCTCCGTGGTCAGGCGTTGGATCCTCCCTCGCTGCCTTGCGGCCAAACGGTGAACTTGTCGAACTCGCGGTCCAGCCCCTCCTGAACCATGCGGGCCGTGCGCAGCCTCTTGTCGCTCCTCAGGTTCTCGTACAGCGGGGCATCGGGGTTGTGATAGAGGATGCCGACGGGAATTGGGTCGCCCGCGGAGGCGATCTCGCGTGCGCGGTCGATGTTCGCCGGATCGTGTTCTTCCTGCCGCGAGTACACGCGGGATAGGTCGGCGTCGAACGTCAATCCGTTCTCGTGCTTGAGCAATAGGACCCGCTGGGGATCGTGCAGCCAAGGGTCCATGTTCTTGGGCAGCCACTCCGGACAGCGCTGCACGATGCGCACGAACGAGAAGCCCTGGTGGCGGTAGGCGGCCAGCAGAATCTGGTAGAGGACCTCGGGAATCCAGTCCACGGCCTGGGCCACGAACGACGCGCTATGCACGCCCAACGTGACCGAAAGCGGGTTCATCGCGCCCAGATACGAGCCCCGGGGCGTCGTGTTGGTCACCAGGCCGAGGGGAGAGGTGGGGGAGGCCTGCATCTTGGTGAGGCCGTAGATCTGGTTGTCGTGCAGCATCACCGTCAGGTTCATGTTGTAGCGAAGGGCGTGCAGCCAGTGCGCGGCGCCGATGCTGCAACAATCGCCGTCCCCGGTGCTGACGAACACGTCCAGATCGGGACGCGCCATCTTGATCCCCTCTGCAATCGGAAGCGCACGGCCGTGGATGCCGTGGAACCCGTACGTGTTCATGTAGTGGGGCAGGCGGCTCGAGCATCCGATGCCCGAGACGAACACGGTCTTCTCGGGGCGCAAGGCTTCATCGCGGCACAGTCTCTGCACGGCGGCGAGGATCGCGTTGTCGCCGCAGCCCGTGCACCAGCGGGGCACGCCCTTTTGGTAGTCCTCGAGGTCGAATCGTTCTTCGACCATCCGCAGCAGACATTCGGTGGGTGCGTTGTGCATCGTCTCCTCGCTAGGCCTTCTTGAGCTTCTCCAAAAGCACTTGGCGTATCGTGTTGGGCTTGATCGGCTGACCCCGGACCTCGCTCCAGCAGTCCACGGCGATCAGGGTGCGCGCGCGCAGCAGCATGGCGAGCGCGGAGTAGCGGCGGTTGCTCTCGTCGATGATCGAGTCCTCCAAACGGTCGCTCCAGTTGCCCTCGATCGTCATCACCTGGTGGAAGCGCTGAAGGATCTCCTTGATCCCCTTCGGCATGGGTTGGATGAAGGTCAGATGAAGCGACGACACCTTGTGTCCCTCTTCTTGTAGCTGCCCCACGGCCTCTTCGATCGCACCCTTCGTGCTGCCCCATCCCACCACGAGGAGATCGCCCTTGGGGGGGCCGAACACCGGCGGAGTCTTCAGCGTCCGTTGAAGCGCGGCGAGCTTCAGGCTCCGGGCGCGCAGGCTACGCTCGTTGGTGTCCGAATCGTAGGCCACGTGGCTCAACTCGTCGTGGGCCAGCCCGGTCAACGTGTGGGTGCCTCCTGCCTGCCCAGGCAAGAACCGCCGCGCGAGACCCGTTTCAGGGTCCCAGTCGTACGGCTTCGAGCCGGGCTCGATCGGCGTCTGGTCGATCGGTGGGGCCATCCAATCTTCTTGGAATGACGGCCGTGGGAAGGGCTGCTGCGACGTGGCCAGCGTGGCGTCGGAGAGGATCGCCACCACCATGTTGAACGTCTCCGCGATCTTGCGGGCGGCGATCACGGAGTAGAAGCAGTCCTCGATCGTCGCAGGCGCCATGACGACCTTGGGCGCGTCGCCGTGACTTCCGAACATGGTCGTGAGGAGATCGCCCTGCTCGGTCTTCGTGGGCTGCCCGGTACTGGGACCGCCACGTTGCACGTTGACCACGACCAAGGGGATTTCGCCCATCACGGCCAACCCGATGGCCTCCTGCTTGAGCGAGTATCCGGGGCCGGAGGTCACGGTGACCGTGCATTTGCCCGCGTACGAGGCGCCGATGGCGAATGCGCAGGCGGCGATCTCGTCCTCGGCCTGGTGCACCAGGCCGCCGACCTTGTCGAACGCCTCGCTCAAGTAGTGCGAAACCGAGGTCGCCGGGGTGATCGGGTACATCGCGCAGATCTCCATCCCCGAGGCGAGCACCCCGAGCGCCAGGGCCGTGTTCCCGTTCACGACGATCTGGGGCTCCGTCGCGCGGACGGCTGGGATCTTGTACTGGAAGTCGAGGTTCCGCTCGGCCCACGTGTAGCCCGCCTCCAGGAGATCGAGGTTCTTGTCGATGACCGCCTGGGTCTTCTTGCGGAAGGTGAGCGCGACCTGGTCGCGCGCGAGCTCCATGTCGAAGCTGTAGATGTTGCAGAGCATGCCCAGGACGAACATGTTCTTGCCCTTGCGCGCATCCGAGACGTGCCGCAGGCACTCCTGCTCCATCGGGATCTCGATCACCCGGTAACCGGCTGCGACGAGGCGTTGGACCGTGTCCATGTAGGACGCCGCGACGCTGGGATTCGGGTCGTCGCGCCACATGCTCTCCAGCAGGATCGTCGAGCCCGGTTTCAGTTCGCGGGAGTGGATGCGCCCAAGCAAGACCTGCTCGTTAAACGCCACGACGAGATCCGTCTCGTTGCCGCCGTTGGTCACGCGTTTGGCGCCCACACGGATGCGGTTGCCGCTCGCCCCCGCGACGCTGCGCGCCGGGGGACGAATCTCGGCGGGAATGATCTCGACCGTCCACACCCCGTTGCCGGTGCGCGCCGCGATGGCGCCGAACGATTGGCCGCAACGCTGGGCGCCCTCGCCCGAGTCGCTGATGACCTCGACGATGTGCTCCTGAAGCGTCACGACCGTCCGGCGCGGTGACTTGCGGCCCTTGGGGGCCACGTGTTGACCGTTTCCGTTGGTCGAGGGCGCGGGCGTGTCGAGCTTCGCTCGGCGGGTTTTAGGCGAGGCGGATTCGGGCAAAGTTCTGCTCCCTGGTGTCGATTCCAAACAAGGTGGGGGCGTCTTCCTTCCCGTCGTCGAGCGGGTCGCGAAGCCCCAGATACGACTTGATGCTCCGGGCCGCCTTGCGGCCGGCCCCCATGGCCTCGATGACCGTGGCCGCTCCGGTCACGATGTCGCCCCCGGCGTAGACGCCCGCCAGCGACGTGGCCAACGAGTCGTCCGCCCGGAGGTAGCCCCACTTGTTGAGCTCCAGCCGAGACGTCTGGCCGATGATGGGGTTCGCGTTGGTTCCGATCGCGAACACGACCTGGTCGCACTCGATCTCGAACTCGCTTCCTTCGACCGGCACGGGGCGGCGTCTTCCCGAGTCGTCGGGCTCTCCCAACTCCATGCGCACGCAGGTCATCCCACGCACGCTGCCTTCGCCGTCGTCGAGGACCTCCACCGGATTGGTGAGCCAGTGGAACGCGATCCCCTCCTGTTCGGCATGGTGCACCTCCTCCGCGCGAGCCGGCGCCTCGGCCTTGGAGCGGCGATAGACGCACGACACCTGCTCCGCGCCCAACCGCAGGCACACGCGCAGGGCGTCCATGGCCGTGTTGCCCGCGCCCACCACCGCGACCCGCTTGCCCAGGGGCAGCGGGGTGTCCACGTTGGGGAAGTTGCGGGCGCCCATCAGGTTGCAGCGGGTCAGCAACTCGTTCGCCGAGAGCACGCCGTTCAGCGAGTCCCCGGGGATACCGAGCATCGAGGGATAGCCCGCGCCCGTTCCGATGAACACAGCGTGGAAGCCCATCTCGTCGATCATCTGCTCGATCGTGAACAGTCGGCCGACGAGCGTGTTGCACTCGAACTCGACCCCGAGTTTCTTGAGGTTCTCGATCTCGGCGTCCACCACCGAATTGGGAAGACGGAAGTCGGGGATGCCGTAGCGGAGTACGCCGCCGGGCTCGTGGAACGCCTCGAACACGGTCACCGCGCAACCCGCTTTTGCCAGGTCGGCGGCACAGGCCATCCCGGCTGGGCCGGAACCGACGACGCCGATCTTGAATCCGTTGGGCTCCGTGTAGGGGAGGTTGGCCCAGCCGCCGGAGATGGCGCGGTCGCCGACGAACCGCTCGAGGCGACCGATCGCGACGGGTTCGAGCGATTCGCCCACCACGCACACGCCTTCGCACTGGTTCTCCTGCGGGCACACGCGCCCGCACACGGCTGGCAAGAGGTTGGTCGCCGCGATCGTGTCGTACGCCCCTCGGAAGTCGCGCTCCCCCACCTGGCGGATGAACGTGGGGATGTCGATGCTCACCGGGCACCCGGAGATGCAAAGCGGCTCGGGGCAGAAGAGGCAGCGCTCGGTTTCCAGGATCGCCTCGGCCTCGGTGTAGCCGCAGTTCACCTCTTCGAAGTTCCTGGCGCGCTCCTTCGGATCGAGTTCGCGAACCGGGGTCCGCGTTTGCGGGATGCTCCGGATCGTTCGTTTCTTAGCCATCGTCCGCCTCCTTGCGCATGCGGCACGTCTCGCTCCAGCGCTCCATTGCAACGCGCTCCTCTTCGGCGTAACGTTTGAGCCGCATCGTCAAGTCGTCGAAGTCCACCTGATGGCCGTCGAAATCGGGGCCGTCCACACACGCGAACAGCACCTTGCCGCCAACCTTGACCCGGCACCCGCCGCACATGCCGGTCCCGTCGACCATGATCGGGTTCAGGCTCACGACCGTCTTGATGCCGTGGGGCCGGGTCACTTCGGCGCAAGCGCGCATCATCATCGGCGGTCCGATCGCGACGACTTCGTCGATGTCGTTGTGGCGGTCGATCGCCGCTCGGATGCCGTCGCTCACAAACCCCTTGAGTCCGGCGGAGCCGTCGTCGGTGCACAGAATCAGCTCGTCGCAGATCTCGCGGAAGCGGTCTTCCCAAAAGACGAGGTCCTTCGTGCGGAATCCGAGCACCCCGATCACTTGGGCTCCCGCCTCCTTGAATCCGCGCGCCTGTGGGAAGACCGGCGCCACGCCCAGACCTCCGCCGACGCACACGACCTTCTTGTGCCCCTTCAGCGGACTCGGGACGCCCATGGGACCGGCCAGTCCGTGGAGCGTCGTTCCGACCTGGCAGGTCTGCTGCATGGCTCGGGTCGTCTTGCCCACGGCTTGGATCACGAGGGTGATCGTCCCCCTCTCCCGATCGAAGTCCGCGATCGTCAAGGGAATGCGCTCGCCTCCGGCGTGCGACATCACGATCACGAACTGGCCCGGTTGCGCGGCCTTGGCCATCAGGGGGTGGTGGACTTCCAGCATGTACGTGACGTCGGAGTAATCCTCGCGCGTCACGATCTCGAACTTGGATGATGGTTCGGTTTTCAAGGGCCTATCTACTTGGCGCTTCCGTGCGGAAGCCTCCATTCAAAGTGTGGCGGGCGAGGTGCGGGGACGCTATGACGGGTGTCAGGGTCGTTTGTCGTTTATCAACGATCATCGGCTCCTAGCTGAGCGACGCCATCTCCTCATAGAGCTTCCACCTCCGCTCGACCGCGGCTTGGGCGTCGTCCATCAGCTTGTCGGCGTTCCGCGGGTTCGTTTGGCGGAGCATGCGGAACCGGAGCTCGTTGTCGGTGAACTCCTTCAGCTTCAGCGTGGGCTTGGCCGAGTCGAGGGCGAACGGGTTGACGCCCGCTGCCCGAAGCTCGGGATTGAACCGAACGAGGGGCCAGTAGCCGCTGTGCACGGCGCGCGACTGCTGGTCGAGCCCGGTCTCCATCGGGATGCCGTGGGCGATGCAGTGGCTGTAGGCCAGCACGAGCGACGGTCCGGGGAACGTCTCCGCTTCGCGCAAAGCGAGCAGCGTCTGCTGGGGGTTCGCCCCAAGGGCGATGCGCGCCACGTACACGTACCCGTACGCGATCGCTTGGAGCGCCAGATCCTTCTTGCCCACCTGCTTGCCCGCGTTGGCGAACTTCGCCACCGCGGCCAGGGGCGTGGCCTTCGACGCTTGCCCGCCCGTGTTCGAGTACACCTCCGTGTCCATCACCAAAATGTTCACGTCCCGCCCGCTGGCCAGCACGTGGTCCAAGCCGCTCGAGCCGATGTCGTAGGCCCATCCGTCGCCTCCGACGATCCACACGCTGCGGCGGACGAGGTGGTCCGCCACGGATTCGAGCTGGGCGACCTCGGGGCGATCGAGGGTCGCGAGGCGTTTGCGCAGCTCCTCGACACGGTCCCGCTGGCGGCGGATCTCCGACTCCAGGCGCTGCGGCGCGTGGATCAACTCCTCCACGAACTCCTGGCCCAGGTCGGGGGCCAAGGCCCGCAGCATGCGGTGTCCAAGCGCCATGTGGCGGTCGGCGGCCAGGCGCATCCCCAGCCCGAACTCCGCGTTGTCTTCGAACAGCGAGTTCGACCACGACGGACCGCGATGCTCGTGGTTGACCGACCAGGGGGTGGTCGGCAGGTTCCCGCCGTAGATCGACGAGCATCCCGTGGCGTTTGCGACCATCATCCGGTCGCCGAACAACTGCGTGAGCAACCGCAGGTAGGGGGTTTCGCCGCAACCCGCGCACGCGCCGGAGAACTCGAACAACGGCTCCAGGAACTGCGTGCCGCGCACCGTGGAGAAGTCCACCGACGAGCGGTCGTTCACGGGCAGCGACTCGAAGAACGCCGCGCGAGCCTTCGAGGCCTCGCCGTGCTGCGGCTTGGGGGCCATGTTGATCGCGCGCCGCCCCGCCTCCTCCTTGCTGCGCACGGGACACGCCTCCACGCAGAGCGCGCACCCGGTGCAATCCTCCTCGAACACGTGCAACGCGTACTGCGTGTCTGGGAACCCGCGCGCGTCGATCGGAGCGCTGGGAAAGCCCTCGGGGGCGGCTTCGAGCCGGTCGCGCGAGAACAGCCGCGCCCGAATGGTCGCGTGCGGACACACGAACGCGCAGTTGCCGCACTGGATGCAGATTTCGGGGTCCCAAATCGGGACGAACTCGGCGATGTCGCGTTTCTCCCAGCGCGACGTGCCGCTGGGGTAGGTCCCGTCGTCGGGCAGCGCGCTTACCGGGAGCGCGTCGCCCCGACCGGCCATGATCTCCGCGGTGACCTTCTGCACGAACTCGGGCGCGGCGTCGGGGACCGTCGCGCGCATCCGCACGTCGCCGACGGGCTGGGCGGGAATCGGGACTTCCTGCAGGTTGGCAAGGGTCTGGTCGATCGCTTCGAAGTTCTTGCGCACGACCTCTTCGCCCTTGCGGCCGTAGGTCTTCTTGACAGCGTTCTTGATCTTCTCGATCGCCTCCTCGCGCGGCAGAACCCCGGAGATGGCGAAGAAGCACGTCTGCATGATCGTGTTCGTGCGGTTGGCCATGCCCACTTCGCGCGCCACCCGCGACGCGTCGATCGTGAACACGCGCACCTTCTTTTTCAGGATCTGCTCCTGCATCGCGCGCGGCAGGTGCTCCCAAACTTCGCTGGCCGCGTAGGGGCTGTTGAGGAGCAGCGTGGCGCCTTCGGCGGCGTGGCGCAGAACATCGATGCGTTCCACGAACGCGAACTGGTGGCAGCCTACGAACTGGGCGGAACGGATCAGGTACGTCGAGCGGATGGGCTTGTGCCCGAAGCGCACGTGCGACACGGTCTGCGAGCCCGACTTCTTCGAGTCGTACACGAAGTAGCCCTGCGCGTAGAACTGGGGATCGTCCCCGATGATCTTGATCGTGTTCTTGTTGGCACCAACCGTTCCGTCGGCGCCCAGGCCGTAGAAGAGCGCCCGGTGGACGTCGTCCCCTTCGGTCGAGAACTCCGGATCGTACGCCAGACTCGTGTGCAGGACGTCGTCGTCGATGCCGATGGTGAAGTGGTTCTTCGGGCGCCCTTCTGCCAGCGCGTCGAACACGGCCTTGACCATGCCCGGGTGGAACTCTTTCGAGGAGAGGCCGTACCGGCCGCCGACCACCTTGGGCATCGCGTCCAACCGCCCCTCCGCATGGGCTTCGGACAGACTCGCCACCACGTCGAGGTAGAGCGGTTCGCCCGCCGCGCCCGGCTCCTTGGTCCGATCGAGGACCGCCACGGCTCGGGCCGACGCCGGCAGCGCTTGCAGCAGGTGCGATGCGGAGAACGGGCGGAAGAGGTGGACTTGGACGACTCCCACCTTCTCTCCGCGCTCCACGAGGTGTTCCACCGTTTCGCGCGCTGCCTCGGCGCCGGAACCCATGAGGACGATCACGCGCTCGGCGTCCGGATCGCCAAAGTAGTCGAAGAGACGGTAACGCCTTCCCGCGATCTTGTGGAAGCGCTCCATGGCGTGTTCCACGATCTCGGGGCACCGCTCGTAGTAGGCACCGCAAGCCTCGCGGGCTTGGAAATAGACGTCCGGATTCTGGGCGGTTCCCCGAACGAAGGGGTGGTCGGGGTTGAGCGCGCGCCGCCGGTGGGCGATCACCAGCTTCTCGTCGACCATCTCTCGGATCTGGTCGTCGGAGAGAAGCTCGATCTTGTTGATCTCGTGCGACGTGCGGAACCCGTCGAAGAAGTGCAGGAACGGCAACCTCGCCTCCAGAGTGGCGGCCTGTGCGATCAGCGCCATGTCGTGCGCCTCTTGGACCGACGAGGAGGCGAGTTGCGCGAACCCGGCGGGCCGCACGGCCATCACGTCCTGGTGGTCCCCGAAGATCGAGAGCGACTGGGTCGCCAGCGACCTCGCCGCCACGTGGATCACGCACGAGGTGAGTTCGCCTGCGATCTTGAACATGTTGGGCGTCATCAGCATGAGGCCCTGGGACGCGGTGAAGGTCGTGGTCAGCGAACCGGACTGGAGGGCGCCGTGGACCGTGCCCGCTGCGCCTCCCTCGCTCTGCATCTCGACCACGTCGGGTACGTTGCCCCACACGTTCGTGCGCCCCTCGCTCGACCACTGGTCGGCGAGTTCGGCCATTGTGGACGAGGGAGTGATCGGGTAGATCGCGCACACCTCGTTCACGCGGTAAGCGACCGACGCCGCGGCCTCGTTGCCGTCGATCGTATCGACGAGGCGGTTCTTAGACATGGCCACCCTCCGGTTCCGGAACCATCGTGATCGCGTGGCTCGGACACTGTTCGAAGCACACCGCGCACCCCGTGCAGCGATCGTAGTCGTAGCGGTAGCGGTTCCCCGGGCCAAGCTTGATCACCGCGTCTTCGGGGCAGGCGCCGTAGCACCCGTCGCACTCGAAGCAGTTCCCGCACGAGAGGCACCGCTGCGATTCGTAGGAGGCTTCGGACTCCGTGAGGCCACGTACCACCTCGCCGAAGCCGCTGCGCCGCTCGCCCATCTCCAGTTGGCCCTGCATCCGCTTGGCCGCCTCGGTGTAGAACCAAAGGTGCAGCTTGTCGAACGTGGCGATGTCCGAAGTGCAGTGCTTCGCGTACATCTGGCCCTCGAGGTACGCGTCGATGTGCCGCGCGGCCTTCTTCCCGTGCCCCACGGCGATGGTGACCGTGCGCTCCGAGGGCACCATGTCGCCCCCGGCGAAGATTCCCCGGTGGCCGGTCATCATGGACCCGTCCACCACCACGGTGCCGTCGTCCTTGAACTCGATCTCGGGAACGCTGCGAAGGAAGCCCGTGTCGGTGTCCTGGCCAAGGGCGAGGATCAGATCGTCCGCTTCGAGCGTTTCGAACTCACCGGTGCCTCGCGGCCGCCCGTCCGCGTCGAGCTCCATCACTTCGACCGTCATCGAACCCGCGTCGATCGACTTGATCGTGCGCAGCCAGTGGATCTGGACGCCCTCTTCCATCGCCTCGTCGGCCTCGAAGGCGTGCGCCGGCATGTGGTCGCGGTCGCGCCGATAGATGATCATCGGTTCGTGGCCGAGGCGGACGGCGACCCTCGCGGCGTCCATCGCCGTGTTCCCGCCGCCGTAGATCGCCACCCGGCGCCCAAGTTTGGGGGCCTCCCCAAGCTCCACGTCCTTGAGGAAGTGGACGGCATCGAGCATCTTGCCCGCGTCGCGTGCGGGGATTTCGGTCTTCTTGCCAAGGTGAGCGCCGACCGCCACAAACGCCGCGTCGAAGCGGCCCTCTTTCATCTCGCGCCGAAGGTCCTCGACCTTGTGGTTGACGACGATCGAGACGCCCATGCGCTCGATGCGGGAGATCTCTCCGGCCAGGATGTCGCGGGGCAGGCGGTACGCGGGGATTCCGAAGTGCATCATGCCGCCCGCGAGCGGGCCGGCTTCGCGGATTTCCACTTGGTGCCCGAACCGGGCCAGGTGGTAGGCGCAGGAGAGACCGCTCGGACCGCCGCCGACGACCAGCACGCGCTTGCCGGACGGTTTGGCATCGACCTTCGGCGTCCACTTCTCCTCCAAAGCGAGGTCGCCGAGGTAGCGCTCCACGGCGTGGATGCTCACGGCGTTGTCGAGTTCGCCGCGGTTGCAGGCGCTCTCGCACGGGTGGTAGCAGACGCGTCCGTGCACGGCCGGGAGGGGGTTGTCGGCGACGAGCACGTCCCACGCCTCTCGGAACCTTCCCGCCGTCGCGTGCGCGAGCCACGCCTGGATGTTCTCGCCCGCGGGACAGGCGTGGTTGCACGGAGGCATCAGGTCCTGGTAGATCGGGCGACGCGTGCGGGTTGCACCCGTCCCCCCTTCGCGTCGAAGGTCGGGTGTTTGCGTCAGATCGGCACGACGTTCGTCCATGGGCTCTCCTCAGGGGGAGGCCCGTCCCCCGCTTCCATCTTGTGCGATGTTGGACTTGGGAGCGTGACCTTGCTACTCTGTCCGTGTTTCGTTGGACAGAGAACGGACGGCAGGCCGTGCAGGGCTTCATAATGGGTTGAACCCCCGCCCATGCGCCTGCCCGCACTCCGCCACCACTACTTTCGCAGCTATCTGACGGGCGCGTTTGTATCCAATTTGGGGACCCGCATCCAGGGAGCCGCACTGGCGTGGCATATTTTCCAACTGACCGGAAGCCCGCTGATGGTGGGGCTGTTGGGCCTCGTCCGCGTCGGACCCCTGGTCTTGTTCACGCTCTTTGGCGGGGTGCTGGCCGACCAAGCCGATCGGCGCAAAGTGCTCCTCGCAACGCAAACCGGGATGGCGATCACCGCGCTCGCCCTGTTCTTGCTGAGCCTGCGGGCGGAGGAGTCCGTGTGGCCGATGTACGTGGTCGTGGCGATCTACTCGGTCGCGAGGGCGTTCGACGGTCCTGCGCGCCAATCGCTCGTGGTGAACCTCGTTCCCCGGACGGATTTTCCGAACGCGGCGAGCCTCAACGGCATCACGTGGCGTTTGACCGACGTGCTCGGTCCGATGTTGGCGGGTGTTCTGATCGCCTCGGGCGGCTTGGCGGGGCTGGGCGGCATCAGCTTGTGCTACGCGCTCAACGCGATCTCGTTTGGCGCTGTGCTGCTCGTGATCTACCGCTTCCCGTCGATGCGGGCGCAGAACGCCGCGGACCGCGCGCGGTCGATTTGGGAGGTCCTGGATCGCATCAAGGACGGCCTGACCTTCGTGAACCGGACTCCCGCCGTCCGCAGCGCGATGTGGATCGACTTTTGGGCGACGTTCCTGTCGGGCGCCGAGGCGTTGATCCCCTCCTTTGCCGCCGACGTTTTGGGATTGGGCGCGGTGGCGTTTGGCGTGCTGTCGGCCGCCACCGGGGTGGGAGCGATGCTTGCCGCGGCCGGTCTGGCGCTGATGCCGACGGTGCGGAGACAGGGGCGATTGGTCGTGATCATGATCGGGGTGTTTGGTCTCGCGACGATCGCGTTTGGGTTGTCCCCCAACCTTTGGGTTGCCGCCCTGAGCTTGGCGGTCGGCGGGGCCGCCGACATGATCAGCACCGTGATGCGGCAGACGATCCGGCAGCTTGCGACGCCCGACGAGTTGCGCGGCCGCATGACCGCGACCAGCAGCCTGTTCCACATCTCGGGTCCTCAACTGGGGGACTTCGAGGCCGGTGCCGTGGCGACATTGGCCGGAGTGCGGTTCTCGATCGTGCTCGGCGGCGCGCTCTGCGTCGGGGTCGCGGGACTGTGGTCGCGCGCGACGGCCCTGGTCGAGTACACGCACGAGTCGGAACACGAGGTCGGCGAACGCCCCTCCGAGACGTCGGCGCCCACGCCCGCCGCGGTGGAGTAAGAAATCCGTTTAGATGGGATCCCCGCTCGACGCACGCGCGTTGGAAAACGGCAAGTGGGACCGCGGGTGGCAGCTGAGGCGCCGATCCGACGGTTTCCCTTAGGAGGAACGCTGATGATGAGACGAACGGTTCTAGCGCGATTTGAAGAGTCCAACGGTGCGGAGAAGGCCATCGGGGCTTTGCTCGACCACGGCGTGGAATCCGACGACGTGAGCGTGGTGTTCGACCACGAGTACCTTGACCGTTCCAACCAGACGGCCCTTGGCCATTCGGTTCGGCTCCGCGAAAATGTCGAAACAGGCATCACGACGACCACGGCCGATGACGCCGCTGCCGGCGCGGAAGTGGGGGCGGGGTTCGGCCTGGGTCTGGGTGTGCTGGCTGCGGCGGCGACCGTGTTCATCCCCGGCGTCGGATTGGTGCTCGGCGGCGGGGCGCTCGGCACGGCGCTGGCCGGTGTCGCCGGTGCAACCGCGGCGGGAGCCATTGCGGGCGGGCTGACCGGCTATCTCAAGGACCAGGGTGTCGGCGAGGACATGATCGTGCGCTACCACGAGACGTTGGCCGCGAGCGGCGCCTTGATTGCCGTCACGGCGCCTTCCGGGACCGTGTCGGAGTCCAAGGTCGAGGGGATTCTCGCGAAGTATGGGGGCCTCGACGTCGCATCCTACGCCTCGATGGATGCCGCGACCGCCTCCGGCCGTGGTGCGACACGGTAGAGACGAGGCCGCCCACTCCCTCATCGGCATCCTTTGGCGATTCGGGTGAGGCGTCGTATGCTTGGGTTTGGGAACCGCCCGGCGAGGACCTGCCAAGACCCTCGCCGGATCTTCCTTCAACGGTTGCGTGACGGAATGGTGGATCGGGTGAGAGTGTCGTGAGCATCCAGGTCGGAGGGAGGCGATTGCCTCCCTGGATTGGCTATGCGGTCGCCTCAGCGGCGGTCGCCGGTGCTTTGTGGCTCCGACTTGGCCTGGACCCCCTTCTCGGCCCGCGCGGACCCATCGCGTTGCTCCTCTTCGCGGTCGTCGTTTCGGCGTACATCGGAGGCATCGGCCCGGGCCTGTTCGCTTCGGTGGCGACCGCTGTGCTCGGGGCGGTCCTCTTTCTGCGCGGGGACACGGGAGCCCTCGGGTATCGAGAGCAGGTGGTGACCGCGTCCTACACGTTGGTCGCCCTCACGATCACCTGGCTGTGCGAACGGCTCAGGAATTCTGCGATCTTCAACCGTGAAATCGCGACGCACCTTGAGGACAGTCGCCTCCGGATGGCGAGCCTTCTGGACAGCGTCACCGACGGGCTCGTGGTCGTTGCACCGGATCTGCGGCTGATCCAGGTCAACGACGAGGCGATCCGGGCGATGGGCGCTTCGAAGACGGTGCTTGGGCGCACTTTGTGGGAGGTCGCACCCCACTGGGTCTCCACGGAGATCGAAGCGAAGGTGCGGGAGGCGTTGGCGACCTCGGCCCCCCAGCGCCTCGAGCAGTTCGATGAGAAGCGCGGCGCCTGGCTGGACGTCGCCGTCTACCCCTCGTCCCACGGCCTGGTGATCTATTTGCGCGACATCACGGCACGGAAGCGGGACGAGGCCGACGTCGCGCGCATCAGCATGGAGCGCGCGCGGGCCTACGCCAAACTCGACGCCCTGCTGGCCAACGCGCCGATCGGGCTCGCCTACTTCGACCGGGAGCACCGCTACCTGCGGATCAACAACTACCTCGCGGAGATCAACGGCGTGCCGGCGCTGGACTCGATCGGCCGACCGATCGGCGAGGTGCTGCCATCGCTCGCGCCTGCGATCGAACCCATGCTGGACCAGGTGTTCCGCACCAAGCTGGCCATCCAGAATGTGGAGATCGCGGGCGAAACCCCCCGCGAGCCCCACGTGCCCCGATCGTGGCTGGTGAGCTTCTACCCGGTGATCGACGATCTGGGGCGCGTGCAGGCGGTGGGAGAAATCGTCACCGAGATCACCGAACGCAAGCGGAACGAGGAGTTGCTGCGCACCTCGGAGGAGAGGAATCGTCTGCTGGTCGAAGTGGCCGCCAACGTGGTGTGGAGCACGGATGCGGACGGGCGGATCGTCGCGCCCCAAGCGCAGTGGCAGTTCGCCACGGGCCAGGGCTGGCTGGCACAGCAAGGCAAGGGTTGGCTCGAACGTTTTGCAGGGGAGGACCGGCCCGCCTTGCGGAAGACGTTGCGCCGAGGAATTCGCGAGCGTACCGCCCAAAGGTTGGACGCGTGTCTCTGGTCCGCCTCGCACGAGGAGTTTCGCTACGTCAGCCTGTACGTTGTGCCGCTCAAGCGTGCCGATGGGAGCGTCGAGGAGTGGATCTGGATGGCGAGCGACGTCCATGAAAAACGCCTCTGGGAGCAGGAGCGAGAAGGGCTTCTTGCGGCCGAGCGCTCCGCGAGAAGCGAAGCGGAACGCGCGAACGCGCTCAAGGACGACTTCATCGCCACCATGTCGCACGAACTTCGCACGCCCCTCACGACCATCCTTGGATGGGCCGAACTGCTGCAGCTCAAGGCCGACCAGCCGGAAACCCTGCTCCAAGGGCTCAAGACCATCGAGCGGAGCACGCGCATTCAATCCCAACTCATCGAGGACCTTTTGGACTTGAGCCGAATCGGATCGGGGAAGCTCCAGCTAGAAAGGGAGGTCGTCGATTTGGGAACGGTCGTCCAGAACGCGGTCGATTCTCTCAGGCAGCGTCTCGACGAGAAGGGCGTCAAGCTGTCCCTGCACATCCCGGAGGGGCCGTGCCGCGTCGACGGCGACGATGAGCGGTTGACCCAAGTCGTCTGGAACATCTTGAACAACGCGGTGAAGTTCACCCCGGCGGGCGGGCGCATTCGGGTCAGGCTGAATCGGACAGGCAACCAGGCAAGCCTGCGGGTCGCCGACAACGGCGAGGGCATCGATGAGGCATTCCTGCCGTTCTTGTTCGACCGTTTCCGCCAAGGCGACTCCTCCAGCTCGCGCAAGCACGGAGGTCTCGGCCTCGGCCTTGCGATCGTCAAGGAACTGGTCGAGCTTCATGGCGGGACCGTGGAAGCATCGAGCGCGGGTCGGGGCAAGGGAGCGACCTTCGTGGTCGAACTTCCATTGTCCGTAACAGACGAGGCCCCGCCTCCAAAGCAAGGCAACGGCAGCCACGAACTTCGCGGCCTGCGTCTGATGGTGGTGGACGACGACGAGAACACCACGGAAGTTCTTTCCCGCCTGCTCACGGTCCAAGGGGCAACGGTGGATGTGTTTCACTCCGCGGACGAGGCGCTCGAAGCCATGGCGTCCAGGCAGCCGGATGTTCTGATCAGCGATCTGAGCATGCCTCAGAAGGACGGATTGGAGTTCATCCGCGAACTCAGGGAGTCGGAGACAGGCGCCCGCACGCCCGCGATTGCGCTCACGGCGTTTGCCCGCACAGAGGATCGCGAATCGGCGTTGAACCTGGGTTTCGACGACCATCTGGCCAAGCCGATCGACCGGATGCGCCTGACGGAGTCCATCCGCCGCGTGCTCCATGCGGAGCCGCCGACGTAAGAGTCGGCCCCTACACCGCGAGCCGGTAGCCGACTCGCGGTTCGGTCAGGAACAGCTTCTGATCGCCGGTCTCCAGCTTCTTGCGCAGATAGCCCATGTAGACCCGAAGGTATTGCGCTTCATCCGCATACTCGGGTCCCCACACCTCTTGCAGCAGTTGCCGGTGCGTCACCACTTTGCCTGCGTGACGGATGAGGGTGCACAGGAGGCGGTACTCCAGAGGCGTGAGATGCACCTCTTCTCCATGGACCTCGATTCTTCGCGCGGACATGTCCACCTTGAGGTGTCCGTGTTCGAAAACCGGGTCTTGGATGGACTCGCTCGAAGTGGGTGCGCGGCGCAACGCCGCCCGGAGACGCGCGAACAACTCGGCGATCCCGAAGGGCTTCATCACATAGTCGTCCGCCCCGGCCTCGAGGCAGTGGACCTTGTAGCCTTCCTGACCTCGTGCCGAGAGAACCAGGATCGGGAGCTGGCTCCATTCGCGGACCCGCTGGATGATCTCGGCCCCGTCAAGATCGGGAAGCCCGAGATCGAGCAGGATGACGTCGGGGTTCTTCCTGGCTGCCAACTCCAACCCCTGGGCGCCGGTCTCGGCCTCGAGGAGTTTGAACTCCGTATCTTCCATTGCGGCCCGAAGCAACCTCCTGATAGGGGCATCGTCCTCGATGACGAGAACGCGGTGTTTGAAAGGCTTGGCTACTTGGCTCATAGGTCAATCCGTAGGGATGTCGATCGCGCAGGCGAACGCTCGGCATCCTCCTTTCTTAGAAGACCTCCAACCGGGAAAGGTTCCCGGCAAGTAGGGGCTCGTTTACGGATTAGCGATGGGATCTGCAGGCGTTCAAGTGCAAAAGATGCCGCGACTCCCACGGAGCGCGGCATCGATGAACGGGAGCAATGTGCGAGAGGTTAGCCCACGACCTTCAACTCGTTGCTTAGAGCCTGCGAGGCGTGCTGCTCGTCGAGGATTCGTTGGGCGATTTGACCCGCGGTGTCCTTCATCTCTTCGGTCTTGACCGTCCCCGTCAACCGAACGCTCGTCTCGTCGCTCTCCACGTTGATCGCGTTTCCGGGATCGTTGAGCAATGGGTTGGCGACGATCGCCCCCTTGATCTCAGGCGTCAGCACCGTCGCGGCAACCGCGCTCCGTGCCGCCTCGGAGGTGGACTCGGCCGCGCGGTCCGCACCTTGCTCGACGTCTTGTGAAATCTCCTTCGTGTCTTTCGCAGCGCCGGCCGCGGTGTCGTCGCACCCGGCAGTGACGTAGAGGACGGCTGCAAGGGCCAGGATGGGCCATGGCGCGAATTTGATGGACATGGGATTCTCCTTCCAACGGCGGTCGAACGGTGAACGCTCCCAAGACGCCGCCGTTGGGTGGGGCTTGGGAGCTCGATGTGAGAGGTGTGTCGTTCGCTAAGTGGTCGGGCGTCGCCCCGCGATGAACGAAATCAGCATCAGGACGAGGAAGACGAAGAACAGAATCTGCGCGATTCCCGCAGATGCGCCTGCCACGCCTCCGAATCCGAACACTCCTGCGACGAGTGCGATCAAAAAGAATACTGCTGCCCAGTAAAGCATGTTGTGTGACCCCCTTGGTCGTGATTGGTTTTCATCTGGAAATTGCGGCCACGGGCCCAAGCTCTCCCGAAGGACACGGTCGTGTGGGTTGCATGAATGCGGTGCTTCCTTGCACCGGACCCGTGTGCCGTCTTCTCCATGAATAAAGTCTATCAAGACATGTGTGTAAAACCCATAAGTCTGCATGGCTAAGAGCGTAAGAACTCATAAGAACGGCCTGTTTCTGCTCGGATTGGCTGGTGAAGCCGGCAGGATTTGGCGTCGAGAGGGAATTCCACCGTAACGCTCGGTCGCCCGAGGCTTCCCACTATCAGCAACGAATCGAGAGAGAGGTGCGAGGATGCTGTTGTTAGGAATCGCGGGAGTATTGATTGCCGGGACGGGCTTTGCCCAAGGGCCCGCCGAAGATGCCGCTCCCGGTCAGTTGACGATCATGGGACCGGACGGGAAGGCGGGCCCCCTGTGTCCCCTCGAAGGCACGAAGGTCGACGCGGACATCGCCGGGTTCGGGGCGCGGGTCACGGTCGTGCAGACCTTCGCCAATCCCACGCGGACCCCGATCGAGGCTTTGTACACGTTTCCTCTGCCCGCGGACGCCGCCGTCGATCGCATGCGCATGCAGGTCGGGGACCGCGTTGTCGAGGGCATGATCCGCCGGCGCGAGGAGGCGCGGCGCATCTATGAGGCCGCCAAGAGCCAGGGCCAGGTGGCAGGCCTGCTCGACCAGGAGCGCCCGAATCTGTTCACCCAGTCGGTGGCCAACATCATGCCTGGCGCCAAGGTGCGCATCGAGATCAGTTATGTGCAGGTTCTCAAGTACGAAGAGGGTCAATTCGAGTTCAGTTTTCCGATGGTGGTGGGGCCCCGCTTCGTGACGGCCAAGACGCCCGACAACCAACTTCTCACCCCTCCGATCGTGCCCAAGGGCATGCGGACCGGGGCGAACATCGAACTCACCGCCCGGTTGGATGCCGGAGCGCCCATCCAGAATCTCGAGTCGGTCCTTCATGCCACGAGCACGAAGCGAGACGGGCCGAGCCGTGCGACCATCACGCTCAGCCGCAAGGACGAGATTCCGAACCGCGACTTCATCCTCCGCTACCGCGTGGCGGGCGACGGAGTCACGGGCGCCGTCCTCACCCATGCGGATCCGCAGAAGGGAGGGTTCTTCACGCTCGTCCTGATGCCGCCCAAGGAGCCGCGCTCGGAAGACATCGCGCCCAAGGAAGTGGTCTTCGTGATGGATCAGAGCGGTAGCCAGTCCGGATTCCCCATCGAGAAATCCAAGGAGCTGACCCTGCAGCTCATCCGCACCCTGAACCCCGAGGACACGTTCAACGTGATCAGCTTTGCCAACGGCGTGCGCCAGTTGTGGTCGGGGCCCCGACGCGTGACCTCCGAGAATCTCGGAGAGGCGCAGCGGTTCGTGGAGGGGCTGCAAGCCAACGGCGGCACTCAACTCCTCTCCGCGGTCCAAGCCGCGCTGCAGCCGGAGCCGGATCCGGACCGATTGCGGCTCGTGGTGTTCAACACCGACGGATTCGTCGGCAACGAGTTCGAGATTCTCGATGCGATCCAGAAGAACCGGGGAGCCGCACGCATGTTCACGTTCGGCATCGGGAACTCCGTCAACCGATTCCTCATCGACTCGATGAGCGCCGAGGGCAAGGGTGACTCGGAGATCGTGACCCTCGCCGAGGGTGCCGACAAGGCGGTTGAGCGATTCGTGCAGCGCACGCGCAGCCCGATCCTCACCGACGTCTCGGTTCGATTCGAAGGGGTTTCGGTCGACCAGGTGTTGCCCGAGGCGATCCCCGACGTGTTCAGCGAGAAGCCGATCGTCGTCAAGGGGCGCTACTCCCAGCCTGGCACCGGCAGGGTGATCGTCTCCGGCAAGTACGGCGGGGAGGTTTGGACGCACGCCTATCCGGTGGTCCTGCCCGCCCGCGACCAGTACGGGTCGGCCATCGCCTCGCTCTGGGCGCGCGAGCGGGTGGACCAGCTCATGCGTCAGAACTGGCTTGCCGCGCAGCGGGGAGGCAACGCCGAGGACACGTCCGCGATCGTGGACGTCGCGCTGGAGTTCGGCATCATGTCCCAGTACACGTCGTTCGTGGCCGTAGAGTCGCGGGTCGTCAACATCGGGGGCAAGCAGCGCACCGTGCGCGTGCCGGTCGAGATGGCGGACGGGGTGAGTTACGAGGGCATCTTCGGCAACCGTCCTGGGGCCTTCGCCCGTTCCGCGAGCTACGGCTTTGGAGGCGGAGGATTTGGCGGCGGAGGATTTAGCGGGGCCGCGGCCGCCAAATCGCTTTCCACCACCACTCCTCCGGCGCGCGACAAGGCCGAAACGAAGTCCGGCATGACCGAGAAGGAGTTGCACGAGTTCAACGTGCGCACCAAGATCGCTCAGCCGCTTCGCGGCGCCAAGGGACAGCAAGAGGTGCAGATCTGGCTGGCCGACACAGACCCCGGGACGCTGGACAAGTTGAAGAAGGCGGGCGCCAAGGTCGAGGTGGTGGACGAGGGTCTCCGCGTCGTGTTCGGCATCGTCGACGCCGCCAAGCTGGAAGCGCTAGCCCAGATCGAGCAGGTGCAGCGGATCGAGAAGATCTAGGCTCCATGCGCTCACAATAGAGCGTGCATCGGGCGATCGAAATGCTGGCGGAGGCCACGAAGGGCACCCCTTACGAGGGGGCCCTTTGGCTAGTCGGAGGCGCCGTGCGCGACCCGCTCTTGGGCCGACCCGTTTCCGCCGACCTGGACCTCGTCACCGAGCTGTCGGCGGTGGCCCTCGCCGAACTCTTGTTTGAGCGCGGGACCTCCTCGATCGCGCCGGTCACCTACCCCCGATTCGGGACGGCCCTGGTGCGAATCGAGGACGCCGACGTCGAGCTGGTCACGGCCCGCGCGGAGAGCTACGACCCGGACTCGCGGAAACCGGAGGTGCGCCCCGCGACGCTCGAGGAGGACGCCCGGCGGCGCGACTTCACGGTCAATACGCTGATCCGGAATGTGCACACGGGCGATCTTCGCGACCCTTTGGGCTGCGGCCTCGAAGATCTCGAGGCGAAGGTGCTCCGCACGCCTCTGCCTCCGGACGCCACGTTCCGCGACGATCCCCTGCGCATGCTGCGCGCCGTTCGCCTGCGGTGGCAACTGGGCTTCGAGTTCGCGGAAGGGCTCGAGGCCGCGATCCGGGCAGAACGCGGGCGCCTCTCGATCATCAGCGCGGAGCGGTACCGGGACGAGCTGCTTCGAATGCTGCGCTTCCGCGACGCGGACCAGTGCCTGGCCGATCTGATGCGCCTGGGGCTCTTCGACGACCTTCTTCCGGAGTTCGTCGCGATGGTCGGCGTGGAGCAGGGCGGCTTCCACCACCTCGACGTGTGGGACCACAGCCTGCTCGTCGTGCGCAACGCGGGACCGGGCGACCTCGTGCTGACCCTGGCAGCGCTGCTTCACGACGTGGGGAAGCCGTCTACCCGATCCGTCGACGAGGAGGGGGCCACGCGGTTCTTCGGGCACGAGATCGTTGGCGAGAAGATGACCTGGCAGATTCTCAATCGCCTTCGCGTGCCGCACGAGGTGGTCGAATCGGTGGCCCGTTTGGTGCGCGGCCACATGCGCCTGGGCAGCGCGCCCGTGTTTACGCCCGCGGCCGCGCGGAGGGTTCTACGGGACCTGGGGGAGGACACGGAGCGGCTCCTCGCACTCGTCGAAGCCGACGCCTCTGCTCTGAAGCCGGGAGTGCGCGCGGTCGACCTCGGACCCATTCGCAGGCAACTCGAGGAGGCCGAGGCCGCGACCCCGCGCGAGGTGCTGGTCAGCCCGCTGACCGGCGCAGAGATCATGGAGGTGCGCCACCTCGAGCCCGGGCCCGAGGTCGGTGTCTGGAAGCGGCTCCTCACCGAACAGGTGCTGGAGGGAACCCTGGCACCTGGCGACAGAGACGCCGCCCTTCAATGGCTGAAGGCCCAGTCGGAACCGCCAAAGGGCGTGCAATGAGAGCCACCCGGAGGGGTGCCACGCCCGCTTGACGGGCGTGCAATGAAAGCCACTCGGATCAGCCCTGGGCCGGAGCGATCTCGTTGACCGTGAGGAATCCGTCGAGATTGACCGTGATCAGGTATTTGCCGTTGCCCGTCCACGCCAAGGGCGAACCCAGCGAGCTCTGGTTCTCAAACACGAGTTCGGGCCGGTAGGAGTAGATGTTCCAAACACGGACCGTCGTGTCCGTCGAGCTCGTTGCCACGTATTTGCCGTTCGGCGAGAAATTGCCCCAAACCACCCAGTCCTTGTGGCCGCGGAGGTAGTTGAGGCGGGACATCGCCTTCACGTCCCAAATCGCGCCGTTGCCGTCCTTGCCGCACGTCAGCGCACGGGTGCCCGCCTTGTTGAAGTCGATATCGAAGACCCCTTGGCCGCCGTGGCCCGTGAGAAAGCCCTTGACTTTGAAATCAGGACCGTAAAGGCGCCCTCCGATGTTGAGAACGCCGACCCCGATGTCGTTCCCCTTGGCCTTGAACGTCCCGCCGAAGAAGTTGGCGCCCTTTCCGAGGATCGTGGCCTTCACTTTGCCGGTCGAGAGGTCCCAGACCTTCATGGCATCGTCCTTTCCCGTACTGAGCAAGAGCGTTCGCGGGTAGTTGAAACACAGGTTCTGGATGCCGCGTTGGTGGCCTCGCAGTTCCCGCAGCTTTGCGCCGGTGCTCGCGCTCCAAACGAAGATGCGGGCCGACTCGTCGCCCGTGGCGATCATCGTGCCGTCCTGGCTCCATGCGATCGCCATTGCTTGCTGCGGGTGGCCGGTCATCGTCTTGATGAGCTGGCGCGTTGCGGCGTCGTAGATGCGGACCGAGTTGTCCTCCGCCGTGATGGCGAACTTGGTGCCGGTCGGTGCGGCCGAGATGTTGATCGCGCGGACGCCGACCAGCGGCTTGCTCGCGACGAGTTTGAGGGTCGCTTCGACCGGGGACATCGCGAGCGCGGCAGCGAAAACAGTGAACATGGGTGGGGTTCCTCCTTGAACGAGTCGTCCTCTAAGGGACGCCTCAGGGTCCCTTACCATTACGACGCGGAATGTGGGCACGGCACCCGTTCGTGGGTGACCGGGGTGAATTGTGGAACAATTCCAGACCTTGAGGACGCGCGTGCACGAGTGGACCGTTCGTTACGGCGAGGAACTTCCCGCCGAAGCGGTGTCTGTTCCCCACGCGTGGCGGCAGGACGTTCCCGTTTCCTGGGAGGGTCCCGCAATCTACGAAACCACGCTTGCCGTGCCCCAGCGGGGGGGCTGGCTCGTCTTCGAAGGCGTTTCGTATGCGGCCGAGGTGTGGATCGAAGGTGCATTGGCGGTTCGCCACACCGGTATCTGGGACGCGTTTTCCGTCTCGCTTGCAGCCCACCCGGGAAAGTTGGTCCACGTCGAGGTCCGGGTCTGGAAGAACGGCGGACCCACCTACCCAGTTCGCGACGTGGCGAGCGGGTTTCTTCCGTTCGTCTTCCACACGTTCGGCGGCATCTACCGCGACGTCTGGCTGTTCGAGACCCGAGACGACCCGCTGGCCGACTTCCCGAACGCCCGCCCGCCGCGAATCCAGGTGGACGGCACGCGCCTGCTGCTTGACGGCAAACCGTTCCTGATGCGGGGCGTGCTTCACTGGGGCTGGTACCCGGAGACGGGGCACCCCAACCCGCTCGAAGAGACGGTGCGGCGCGAGTTCGAACAGATGGGCGCGCTCGGCTTCAACACGGTGAAGTGTTGCCTGTGGGTCCCTTCGCACCGGTGGCTGGAGTTGGCCGCGGAAGCCGGCCTGGCCGTGTGGCTTGAGCTTCCCCTGTGGGACCCGGCCGCAGAGCATCTCGATGCGATGGGCAGGGAACTGGAGCGCATCGTGCTCGAGTTTCGGCGCCACGACGCGATCGTCTGCTGGACGGTGGGGTGCGAGCTGAGCGAGTCCACGCCGCCGGGCTTTCGGCAGACGCTGGTCGAACGCGTGCGCGAGCTGACCGGGTGTCCCCTGGTGAAGGACAACAGCGGAGGCGCCGAGATGTACGGCGGCGATCCGAGGGAGTTTGGCGACTTCTACGACTTCCACCCGTACTGCGACACGCCGTTCTATCCCGTGGTGCTGGACAGCCTCCTGCCGGGAAGCCGCACCCCCCTTCCCACGCTGCTGGGCGAGTTCAACGACATCGACGTGCACCGCGACCTGCCTCGGATGCGTTCGGAGCGGCCGTATTGGGCCCAGTCCAGCGAGGAGTTGAACGCGATCGGTGTCCGGTGGCAGCACGATCTCCCGGGGGTGTTGGAGACGTGCCGGTTCGCGGTGGACCCTGAGGCTGCCCGCCACGAGGCGCTTCACCGCTCGTCCCTGGAGAAGGCGGCGTTCGTTCGGCGATCGGTCCAGGCGGCGGTTCGTTCCCGGCCATCGATCGGTGGGTACGTCGTCACGGGATGGCGCGACACGCCCGTCTCCTCCTCGGGCATGATCGACGATTGGGGCGAGCTCAAGCCCCAATTGGGGGCCGCCGAGTGGAACTCCCCGACCTTGATGTTCTTGATTCCGCGCCGCCGACCCCCGTGGATCGCCGGGGGGAACCGTCCGGGGTGGGTCGATGCCTCCAGCCACTTCGCGGGGGGCGTCCACGTTCGCTTGGGTGCCCACAGCGAAGCGGGACACTCCGGCGAGGTGGAGTGGAGCGCGGTGGACTTCGCCTGGCGAGGCGAACGGCGTCCCGGCGGACGCATCGCCCAGGGGCGTCTTCCGGCAGCTTCCGTCGAACCTCTTTCGGCCGGCGAACTCGGGGAGATCTGGTTCGAAGCCGCCGAACCGGGCGGCGTGTTGCTGCGCGTTCGTTGGGGCGGCGCGGCGCAACACTGGCCGCTCTGGATCGTCGAGCCTTGGAGCAAGGACGCCGCCGCGCAGTGGTGCCGATACGATCCTCCGGGGCGGCTCGACGACATAGCCTTTGGGGAGGCGGGTCCGTTGGTCGCCACCCGCGTTCCCCCCGATCTCGAAGACCGGGTGCGGGCGGGTGCGCGGGTCTTGCTGCTTCTCGAGGAGGGTCCGGTGGTCCGCGCCCCGTTTTGGCGGGAGTCGGCCTACGAGTTCCTGGACGACGCGTTCTGGGCGAGGGTCGGGTTTGCCGACCATTGGGAGCGCTTCCTGCCCGTCTCGGGGGATTGTGTCCTGGATCTGGCCGCCCTGCTCCCTCAAGCCTCGTGGCAGACGTGGATGAATCGGGTCGACACGCGAACGTACGCCGAGGCGCCGGTCCTTGCGCACGCGACCGTGGGGAGCGGGCGGATCATCGCCACGACGCTTCGGCCCGACGGCGGGCTGGGGGCGCAGCCGGTGGGCGTCACCCGCAACCCGTCGGGGGCCGCTCTTCTCCGCGCCCTGCTTCGAGAGCTGGAGTAGCCGGCGGTCTGCCGACAATTACTTCAAGCGATGCCGACGACCCACGATCCTGCCAAGCCGCGCGTGCTGATTCCCGAGGGGTATCCCGCCCCGTTCTGCTTCGCCCTGGGCCAGCGGAACGTGGAGTTGGTGCGCAAGCCGCTCATTCGGGGCTCGCGTGTGCTCCGGGCGCTCGATGCCGTCACGTTCGTTTCGGGGCGCGGATTCGACCTCGTCCACACGCTCAACGCGGTGCCGCTGACCGCTCGAATTCCCTATGTCGTGACGTTCGAGAGCTACCTTCCACGGGTTCCAGACGATCGGTACATCGCGTGGTTGGAACGGGTGCTTCTGCCGCGGCTGCATTCCGACCAGTGCCGCGCCCTCTTCGGCTTTTCCGAGTTCGCCATGCGCCAGTTCCGGAAGCAGCTCGCCAGGTACCCGGGGAGCGAGGCGCTCCTCGAAAAGGCCGAGGTGCTGTATCCGGTCGCCCCGGTGCGCGTCCAAGGGCCACGGCCTGCGCCGACCGATGTTCTCCGGCTCCTGTTCGTCGGCGGTGACTTCATGCGCAAGGGAGGGCCCGCCCTGGTGCGCGCGCACGAGGAGCTTGTGCGCCGGGGAGTCCCGGTGGAGACGACGGTCGTCTCCTCTCTGGGGTGGTCCAAGGGCGACGTCGCGGGACCCGAATCGCGTTCCGTGGTGGACGACGAGGTGGCTCGGCTTCGACGCTCGGGAATCCAGTATCTGCCCTCGCTCACGAACGCGCAGGTGCTCGAGGCGATGGCGGGCGCCCACTTCCTCGCTTTGCCGAGCGTGAACGAGACGTTCGGGTTCGTGTGTCTGGAGGCGATGGGTTTCGGCGTGCCGGTGTTGGCCACCCGTACGTACGCGCTGCCGGAGATCGTCGGCGATGCGGGTCGGCTGTTCGACCTGCCGGTCGACGCGCTCGGCAAGTGGGTCGGCCTCGCCAAGCGGCGAACGGCGCAGTACGATGCGATGTACCTCGACCTGATGGACTGCCTCGGGGGGCAGATGGCCGAGGCCGTCGCCGAACTGTGGGAGGGGCGCGCCGCCTACCCGGAGCTGAGCGTGGCCGCCCTGCGCCAGATGCGTTCCAAATTCGATCCAGAGCAGGCGCGCGACCGTCTGGAAGCGACCTACACAAGGGCGTTGTCTAGGCAGCGCGCAGGGAGCGAGCCAGCGCGCGCCAGAACTTCGGCCGATGGACCGGCCAACCGGCCAGCCGAAGATACTGAATGCAGTCGGGAAACGGCGTGAAGCCGGCGGCCGTCAGCGCCATCAGTTGGAAGAAGGCGTCCTTCTGCCCGTCGCTCGCAAAGGGCCAGCCGCTGAGAAGCACACGCAGGTTGGCCTCCACGTCCCGGGGGCGTTTCGAGACGCCGTTGGGCGAGAGACGGTAGAAGGTGTGGGGCGCCGCGATGCGCTCCGCGTGGCCCGCTTCGGCAGCGCATCGCACCCAGAAATCCACGTCTTGTTGGGACACCAACTCCTCGCGGAAGCCCCCCATCTCCCGATAGCGGCTTCTCGGGACGGAGAAACTCGAACCGCTGGTCCACGTGGTCCACTCGAGGAAAGCCTCCCAGGGGACCGGCCCATCGGGCCCCGCGCCCATCGGCCCCACGGCCTGGCCCTGCAAGCTCACTTGGAGGGCCGTGTCGAAGACGAACGACGCCTCCGCCTCGGACCACCGCTCGAGGTGGGCCTCCACTTTCGTGGGTTTCCACCAGTCATCGGCGTCGAGGAAGAGGAGCAGATCGCCGGTCGAGGCGTCGACGGCTTGGTTGCGCGCGATGGCCCCGTTTCCCTTGGGAAGGCGGACCACATGCGCGCCAAGGGTTTCGGCAAGCGCGGCGGTCCCGTCGGTCGAACCGTCGTCGCCCACCACGATCTCGTCGGGCGGGCGCGACTGTTCCCAGGCCGAGCGGATGGCCTGCTCAAGCGTCTTCTCGGCGTTGGAGGCCGGGATGATGACCGAGACGCGGCGGAACTCCACTTCAGGCCGCCTGTGCCCGAGTGCGCTGCGAGAACGGCTCGTCGCGTGGCGAGGCGTGCGTGAGGACGAGTTGGATCTCCTTGGCCCCGGATCGTTGAAGGATCTCGTACGCCACGGGCACCGCCCGGAAGCCCGTCGTCGCAGCCGATACGACGAGGCTCACGTGGTCCACGTAGGGCGTGAGGCGCGAGGCGTCCGCCAGCACGTCGCACGGCGGTGTGTCGAGCACCACGAGGTCCGCCTTCTCGCGAAGACCCTCGATGATCCCAATCACGTGGGACGTTGGGTAGTCCCCGAGCCCACCTTTCCCGTCCGAACCCGCGGGGATGAGGAAGAGGTTCTCATGCTGGGTCGGAATCTCGAGCGACGTGGCGTCGGAGGGGAGCAACGTGCGGCTCAGCATGTCGCTGACGCCGCTTCGTTCCCGCGCGTGGAACAGGTCGGTGAGGGTGGGGTTGCGCAGGTCGCAGTCGACGAGCAACACCCGCAGACCCGTTCGCGATGCGGCAAGGGCGAACTGGGCCGCCGAGCTGCTGCATCCGACATCTCCGCCGACTCCGGTGAACATCACGAGCTTGGGCATCTCTTCGCCGCGCGCCATTTGCGCGAAGGCCATGAATCGGAAGCTCTCGTTGGGGCGGCAATCCGGTCGAGGCAGCGTCCGCAGGAGCCTCTTCGCCTTGCGTCTCGAGAGCGCGGGGACCGCCGCGAGCACCGGCAGACCCGTGAGCTCCGCGAGCTGGCCCGAGGAGCGCACGGGGAGCCGCATCGACTCGATGAGGAAGCTGGTGAGCAGGCCGAAGCAGAGACCTCCGATGAGCCCGACCAACCCGAGCTTGATCGGCTCCGGCGCCACGGGCTCGGGATCGGCTTCGGCGGCGAACAGGACTTGCGCGACGCCCATCGTGCGCTCGGTCTTGTTCTTCAGAAGCTCGATGTTCTGCTTGAGCTGGCGGTACCGCCCGTCGAGGATCGACGCGTCGCGCGAGAGCCGGACGAACTCCAGGGAGCGCCCGGGCAGCGCCGAGATCAGCGATTCTTGTTCCGAGTAGAGTCGATCGGCGCTGGCCACCTTCGAGTAGAGGCTCTGCTGTTGGACGCGGCTGAGCGCGAGCGCGTTTTCCAGCTCCAGCCGGACCGGATCGGGTCGGAAGGTGCGCGTCTGCTTGGTCCACTCCGACGATTTCTCCTCGAGGATCTTCTTCTGGGTCTCCTCGATGAGGGCGTCGAGGTCCTGCACTTTCCGCGATTCCGGCGTGTAGGTTCGAAGCGCCGTCAAGCGATCGGCTTGGAGTTGCGCGCGCTGGGCTTCCAATGCGGTGACCAGGGGCGTGCGCACCTGGCTGATCGTGTCCTCGACGGTCTTGGGGAGCACTTGGAGCTGGGCGAGCTGGCTCCGGATTTCGGACTCGACCGCGGCAAGTTGGGCTTTGGCCTGGTCGCGCTGCTCCTGCAGGGTGGCGAGGTACGTCGCCGCCTGGGTCTCGGCCGTCGTGACGTCGGTGATGTTGTACTTCTCTTTGTAGGAGGCGAGCGCCTCCTCCGCGGTGTCCAACTCGGCGCGCGCCTCCTCGACCTTCTTGTCGAGGTACAGCTCGGCTTCGTTTTTGGCCTGCTGCGCCGAGATGCGGCGCTTCTCGTTGTACGCGTCGGCGACCGCGTCGGCCAGCTGGGTGGCGGTTTCGGGGTCGTTGGCCTTGACCTGGATGATCACGGCGCGCGAGCCCCGATCCACGAGCACCGCGTACATCTGGTACAGGTCTTCAAGGTGTTCGTACAGTCCCGGGTCGTTGCGTTTGGACGCGAGGGACGAGAGGGCCAGGCCGAACATCTGCTTGCTCTGCAGAATGCTCTGCTCGGTCTCAATCCCGCTGGCGAAGCCGCCTCCGAGGATGTTGGCGACCTCGGCGCTGTAGTCCTTCAGCTCTGTGGCCTTACCGTCATCCACCAGGAGCTGGGTCTGCGCCTGGTAGACCTTGGGAAGCACGAACGTGGCGCCGATGCCGGCGCCCAGACCGAGCACCGCAAACCAGACGACGCGATTGAAGTGGACCCTAAACATGATTGCCGTTGGAGGTCACCGGGCATCCCCGCCCAATTGCCAGCCAGTGGAATTGTCGGGTGAGTTGGCTCGAATCCCCATCGGCTCAGAATCCAAAGAGCCGGCCGCCCGAGAAGAGCAGACCGAGGATCTGCGCGACCTGGTTGGCGTTCGCTTTGCCCGATTGCGCCACGTAGATCACGTCGCCGTCTTGAAGGGCGAAGTCGGACGCGTCCTTCCTGCCGGCGAGGATGTCTTTGTAGTTGTAGTTCTTCGGCACGATCTTGCCTGTGGCGTCCGCCCGCGCGAGGGTGATGCCGTCCATCTTCGCGTCCCGAATGGGTCCCCCCGCCCGTCCCAAGGCCTGGACGAACGTCAGTCCTTCGCCGTCGGGAATCTCCAAAGTGCCGGGCTTTCCGACCATGCCCATGACCGAAACCTTGGCTTTGTGCTCGGGGACGTAGATCGTGTCGCCGTCCCGCAAGGGGACGTTTGTGGCGGGATTTCCGAGCAGGATCGCCTGGTGCAGGTCCACCGGGATCTGCTCGGACCCTCGGACGATCCGCGCCCTGCTGAGGCCCGCCTTCTGCGTCTGGCCGCCCGCCGCAGCGATCGCTTCGACGACACCGCCCGACTCCACCAGGTCGATGAGCCCCGGGTGCTGCACCTCGCCCACGACGCTGACGCGGATCGTGGGTTCGCTGGACAGGTGAACGACGTCGCCTGGGAAGATCGGGATGTTCGCCGACTCCTTGGCGTCGATGAACAGCTCCCGCATCTCGATGCTCACCGTTCCCGATGGGCGGAAGACGACGGCTTTGAGCCGCTCGGGCGGCATTGCGAGTCCGCCGGCGGCGGCGATCAGTTCGGCCAAGTGCCAACCCGGCTTGGCGTCGAGCGCCCCCGCGGCCCGCACCTGGCCGAGGACGTAGACGCGGTTGGGGCGCATCTGCTTGACGTTGACCTGGACCTCGGGATCGCGGAGTTCGTGCTTCAGCCGATCGGTGATCTCCGCTCGAATCTGTTCGAGCGTCTTCCCGGCGACGCGCACCTCGCCGATGAGGGGAAACGTGATCTGCCCGTCGGCGCGGACGAGGAACTCTCCGGATGCCTCGGCGACGTCGCGCGTGACGATGCCCAAGACGTCTTCCGGGCCCACCACGTAAGCGGCGGCCGCGGGTTTCGACGGCGGAGTGGGATCCTGACGGGCGCCAACCCATCCGACAAGACCCAAGGCAAGTACCAGCACGATTCCAATCTTCATCGGTTCCCCACATGGAATGATCGGCACCGCGAGCCGAGAATCTAAAGCGACGCCATGCGCGAGCCCATCCTTGCCAGCATCCTTATCCCCTGCTACAACCAGGCGCACGTCCTGGCGGAGGCGATCGACAGCGCCTTGGCGCAAACCTATCCCCGCGTGGAGGTCGTGGTGGTGGACGATGGGTCCACGGACGGAACGGCCGCCGTTGCCGAACGGTACGGCGATCGGATCGTGTTGGTCCGCCAACCCAATGCCGGGCTTTCGGAAGCCCGCAACACGGCCATTCGCCACGCAAGCGGCGGCGTGCTCGTGCTGCTGGACTCCGATGACGTGCTGCTTCCGCACAGCGTGGCGTCCCGCGTCGCGCTCCTCGAGGCCGATCCGGCGGTGGGCATTGTGGCGGGATACTACCGAGAGATCGACGAACAGGGCGTGATGCTCGACCGCGTGCCCGAGGTCCGCCACGTCTCGTCGTTGAACCCGTTCTATCAAACGGTCAAGCGCAATTGGGGCCCGCCGGTGGGCTGGACGTTTCGGCGAGAGGCGGTGGAGGAGTGCGGGGGTTTCGATCCCACGCTGCGCTCGTGCGAGGATTGGGACCTTCTCATGCGCGTCACCGCGCGATGGAAGCTCGCGTACGACCCGTCGGTGGGGGCTTTGTACCGGCAGAGTCCCGGTTCGATGTCCAGGAACCACCGTGTGATGCTTGACGCGGCGGCCCAGGTGCTCGCGAAGAACGCCCGGCTCGCGCCGAACCGACTCGCGTACGCGTGGTGGGCCCAGTTCGGGCGGTTCCAGCACGGCCGCCGGGTGCTCTTCAACGTCCTGACCACCGGCCCGTGGCCGCACCGTCTTCGGCAGCTGTTCGGTCTCGTGGCGGCGCGGCCCCACCTGCTGTGGGTCGGCGCGTTCTCCCTGGTCTC